>JARRJE010000490.1:0-1918 GCA_037379765.1 Deltaproteobacteria bacterium | reverse complement strand
TTCTCACTTATCTTCCCGATCCTCTTCTTCAGCTTCGTCCACTTTCTCACGGGGTTACGCGGGGATCTCAAAATCAGGACGTCAGATCACTTCGGAAAGAGAAAGGTGACCTGGGCTCGCAGCCCCCATTTTTCGGGGCCGTTGTCCGGCGAATCCGCCCAGTAGCGCGCCCCTGCCCCCAACTGGAGCGGCATCTTGCCGACTCGGACCATCTGACTGACCGTCAGGTTGATGGGAACCGACCACTGTTCGGCCTCCCAGTCATAAGTCGATTCGGTATTGAGGCTGATCGTGGTCCTGGTCCGGGTGACGTAGGCCAAAAAAGGCTGCAGGAAGGTAGCGTTGACGTCCGGCCGGTCGCTGTCACCAGCAAACGACCAGACATGATTCACCAACGCCCCGTATGTCCATGGGCCCACCTGCTTCAAGGCCACGGCAGTAGGTCCCGCACCCCATTTCCCGCTGCCCAGGGGGGTGTGGGATGCCGAAGGGAGCAGCCAAACCGGACCCGCGCCCCAGAGCCAGCCCCCTTTGGTAGGTTTTTTGGGGGAAAAGAACTGGCTGGCCAGGATGTCGCCGAAACCCGATTCCCCCTGGCCCTGCCGGGGGATGTCGTTCTGGTCGATGAGCGGGACGATGGTCCGGGTGATGAGGTTCCAGTTCTCGCTGAGATGAAAGGGAATCACCGGCTGGATGTTGAGCCGCCACTGGGAACCGTCTTCGGTCGGTCCGATGTTCTGGTCGTAATTGAACTGGAAAGGCACGCTGACGAGATCGGCAACGGGGTTGACCAGCTCCTTGGCCAGCTCCTCCGACGGTTCATTTTCCTGGGCCGCCGCCGAGACCCCTGTTGCGACCACACCCAGCATTCCGAGCAGTAAGAAAGTAGGAAGGATTTTCATGCCCGAGTCCTCCTTCTAATGAATGATTGCCTTAAATGGCATCACCACGTTCATGTCCGAAGCGCATCCCAGCCCAGCTTTGGGGATCGAGTGCGGTTTCCATGGAGGTTCTATTCAAATGATATGGCGGAAAGGGGAGTCCCTATATTGGACTTTGGTCCAATAGCAGGCGTTTTTCTCCGGCTGGAATGATGAAGGGGATCGACGGATCTTTTGGCCCTGCCGGCGGCTGATGCTTCGGCTCCGCTGGGCAAAAGCGGCTGCAACCCGGCAGCACTCACGAAAGCACACGGTTATAAAATTCGATTTAGGTTCTTGCGATCTCACGACGCAATTGCCCATGATACACGTCGAAATGGCCCCCATCGAAAGGATGCATTTCAACATCAGGAATCCGCCGAGCAGCCTCCTCGACCGAGAGCGGCGGGACACCCCGGTCCTTTCGTCCATAATGGATGCACACGGGACATGTTATCTGGTGCACGGTTTTGTCGGGATTGTAACGGGTAACCGACAACATGGATCTGGCCGGCAGGGCATTGACCCACTTACTGCCCGTTGGAAGCAGACGCAACCCTTCGGTTTTCC
The DNA here is from genome assembly GCA_037379765.1 of Deltaproteobacteria bacterium. Classification (GTDB taxonomy): domain Bacteria; phylum Desulfobacterota; class Desulfobulbia; order Desulfobulbales; family UBA5123; genus JAJYKH01. Next base: position 428 of record JARRJE010000490.1, on the reverse strand, counting down.
AACCCGGAAAGGTCATGGCTCCCAGCTCACCAGGTTCACCCAGCATCGGAATGGTGTGGACACCGCCGAACAACGCCAGCACGGCATCCAAGAAGGCGTGCGCCGTAACACGCAGGATGGTTTTGGTTTGCATGTTTTTGATTGAAGCCTTGGCATTGCAGTGCGGGACCTGCGCGGCCACGGCAGCCACCTCATGATCTTGGGCCGCTATGGAAAGCGCATGACCACCCCCCAGCGAGCTGCCCCATAACACCAAGCGTTTCCTATCGATGCGAGGTTCCTGCCGCACATGGGTCAGAGCGCTGCGCCAGTCGGCCAACTGGCGCTTCACGTTGAGAAGGTGCCGCGGTTGCCCTGCACTCTCGCCGTAATGGCGGTAATCGAAGGTGAACACCGCATAGCCTCCCGCTGTAAAATCGTTGATCGTT
>JARRJE010000489.1:0-1920 GCA_037379765.1 Deltaproteobacteria bacterium | reverse complement strand
CATCTGCCACCAGGTGATCGTCTCCGCGTTCGAACCAATCAAGTTGTGGATCCCGTCCATATCTGCTCCTTTTTTTCTTTCCATTCATTGTAGGGCAGCATTTTTCCCGACACAACACGCCCTAAGGAAGACCGATGCATCCTGAACGGCTCGCACCTCTTTTCGAATTTGACACCCGGCTCTTCTCCTGATGCAATAAAGACAGATCAGGGCTCCCTGCCCCCTCAATGGAACAGGCACGCCGCAGCCCCCAGGAATGGAGGACGTGTGACAAACGATATCCCGAACCGGCCCCTACCTGTCCTCATAACCGGCGTGGCCGCCGGCTTCCTGGCCGGTGCGGTCACGGGAATCACGGACAAGCTGCTCGACCGTCTGGTGAGCGATGAGCAGAAACGCCGCGACCGAATGGTGCGGGAAGGCTCCGCCCATGAAATAGCCGGGCCCCGGTTCGGAGAAATGATCACCGGCCACTCGCTCGACGAGAAGGGGACCCGAGGGGCGAAGCTGATCTTCAGCCTCGCCTACGGGGTCGGCTGGGGTCTAGTCCATGCCGGGGCCAGACGGCGCTTCCCCATGCTTTGCCGTTTCGGGGCCCTGCCCTTCGGGGTGCTCTTCTTCGGGGCCTGCGACGGCATGCTGGCCCCTCTGCTCGAAGTATCCCCTCCCCTGTGGCGGATCCCCTGGCAGCAGAATGCCAAGGAGGTGGCCAATCACCTCGCCTGGTCGGCATCGGCCGAGATGGTGCATCGGGCAACCGCCTGGTATAACTATAAAGGAAGCAATCGCAGCGGTGAACGTTTTGCGGAGGAATATGAGCCGGGGGAGCAGGGCCTTGCCTCTGACGACCGGTCAGGTCATGCGCCCCCTGGCCGTCAATCATTGATACGGGGGAGATGATGAATCGATTCCGACGACGCAAATTCCTGTCCAAACCGGTCCCCACCTGGCTCAACGGCCTGCTGGTAATCGGCTCGCTGGCTACCCTGGTATATTTCGAACTCCAGCGGCCCTTGCGGTTGCGTAAGACACAGGAAAGCAAATTGCGGCGGGACGCGCGCAATTTCGCCATTGCGGGGTTGAGCGCCGTTGCCGTCAGCCTGGTGGAAAAACCGCTGGCTGAGCCCATCGCCCATAGGGCAATCCGCCGGCGGCGGGGACTTCTCCAGCGCCGCAGGCTGCCCGTCGCCCTGGAGCTGGCCCTCACCGTGGCCCTTCTCGATTACACCCTTTACCTCTGGCACGTGCTTACCCATAAGGTTCCCCTGCTCTGGCGCTTTCATCAGGCTCACCACGTGGACTTGGACATGGACGCCACCACCGCCATCCGCTTCCACTTCGGGGAGATGATTCTCTCCACGCCCTGGCGCGCCGTCCAGGTTCGCCTCATCGGTGCCTCCCCCTTAGGGCTGGCCCTCTGGCAGACAATCACCCTGATCGAAATCCTGTTCCACCATTCCAACGTCCGACTCCCCGCAGAGGTCGAGCGGCTGCTCTGCCGGCTGATCGTCACCCCCCGCATGCACGGCATCCATCACTCCATCGTCCAGGAGGAAACCGACTCCAACTGGTCGACCATCTTCAGCTGGCCAGATTACCTTCACGGGACCCTGCGGCTCAACGTCCCGCAGGGGGAGATCACCATCGGGGTCGCGGGCTTCCAGGACTCGGCCGAGCTCACCTTCGGCAAAGTCCTCGCCCTGCCGCTCACCGCGAACCGGCCCAGTTGGCAATTGGTGGAAGACGGCAAGCCGGTCCGCAAAGAGCTGCCGCCCCTGCCGGAAACAGCCCTGGCGAGCTGAACCTGTTTTCCTCAGGCGAGATCCGACCGTCGTCAGGCCACCCGGGGCCGGACAACCCGTGTGGGCCGCGGGCGAACCCTGTGGCCCGCCGTCTTTCCTTGTGATCACAAATTGATCC
>JARRJE010000488.1:1946-2461 GCA_037379765.1 Deltaproteobacteria bacterium | reverse complement strand
CGAGGAACCCGACCGCCTGGCTTTCGACGGCGAGGAGAACGCCTGGCAGGATCGGCTTACCAATTCGGAGGTACAATTCGTCGATTACCTTGTCAGCAAGTATAGATCCCGGAAGGCAAGTGATCTGTTGACTCGGGTGGACACTTTTCCTGCGAGCTTGATTTTGGCGCAGGCCGCCCTCGAATCCTCTTGGGGCAGTTCCCGGTTTGCGGAGCAGGGTAACAACATCTTCGGGTTGTGGACTTGGGGCAAAAAAGGACTGGTGCCGACCGACCGTGATGCTGACAATGTTCATAAGGTCGCGACGTACGACACTATTCTTGGTTCGGTGCGGGCCTATCTGCTGACCCTCAACCGGCTGCCCGCATACCGCAGACTGCGGCAGCTGCGGCAGCAAACTCGCGACCCGCTGGTGCTGGCGGAGGGGTTGCACCGTTACTCGGAAAGGGGCATGGACTACGTGGCCGAACTCAAACAAATCATCCGCTACAACCAACTGGACCGATACGATCACT
>JARRJE010000488.1:0-1939 GCA_037379765.1 Deltaproteobacteria bacterium | reverse complement strand
TCCATCAGTGATTTCCAGATTTCCCGTCGCTAGCGAACTTTTTCTTTGTCAGCCTGAATCGATCGCGGCCAGTCTCATGGCCCGAATCCCAAAAACTTTCACAAACCGCAACTTCCTGGGGCCGGAACCGGAAATAGCGACAAAGAACAGCATGTCAATCGCCGCGGTTTTTTACTATTCCAACAATCCTTCTGTCCTTTCTGCCGCTTCCTGATCGCCGCCTCGGCAGCTTTCGGCAAGGTGGCCTTGTTCTTCTCTCTATCATCGCATCGGCGATGGATGCTATCCTTCCACAAATGTGGATATCGAGCTGTTCCGAGAGAGAGTGGCATATCTCTAAGCAAACAATTACAAGGAATTGCCTCTTCCGAATGATCCCTGCTATCATGAAGCGATTTTCTCAAAGCACGCCGACTCCTTGTCGGAAGTCTGAGCAAAAAAGCTCTTTTTCAATCTCTCTATTTTTTTCTAGGAGACAATTCGGTAAATTTGAACCGGCCGATAAAAATATCATATTATTTTAGTTAGTTATGACTAATGTCTTTTTTGGTAGATTGCCGTAATTATACGGAAGTCGATTGCTTTTTTTGTTGCCGTACTCCCAAAGGTACGGTATAGAGATGAAGATGATTCGGATCCGCGGATCAAACATAAATGACAAATAATAAATGACAAAAAGGAATTTGAAGAGAATGGCTCGAACCGCAAGAAAGACCGTAGTGGCAAAGTCACCTAGAATTACCCGCAAACGTGGCCCCCGTAAGAAAGCGGAAGACCAAAAGCTGAAGATCCTCTATGTTGATGACGAAAAGATCAACCTGACCAACTTCAAATCAGCCTTCGGCAAGGAATACGAGATCATCACCGCCGAAACAGGCGGAGAGGCCCTCAAGATTTTCAAAAAAGAAGGCGATATTGCCATGATCGTGTCCGATCAGCGGATGCCGGGAATGACCGGTGTCGAGCTGCTGGAAAAAATCTATAAGCTCGATTCGGATCCCGTCCGGATGATCCTGACTGCGTACAAGGACATTGAAGACATCCTCGGCGCAATCAACCAGGGGCACGTTTTTCGTTATATCCTCAAGCCATGGGAAGATAAGGAAGTTCGTCCCATTCTTAAGCAGGCCGGTGACTTCTACCTGCTGACCAAGGAGAACAACCGCCTAGTAGATGAGCTCAAGACCAAGAACAAGGAGCTCGAAAAACTCAATACCGATAATCAGAAAATGAATCGGAAGTTGATGGAGGATATCATCCGTCGGCAGGAAACCGAAGAGGAACTCGCCCTCCGTTCCCGGGAACTCGAAGAGGCCAACAATGCCATGAAAATCCTGCTCAAACAGAGCAGCGAATCCAAGCAGGAGATGGAGAGCAAGATTCTTTCCAATATCCGGGATCTGATCATGCCCTATATCGATGACTTGCAAGAGCGGCTGGATGACCGGCAGGACCTTCTCTACGTCAAGGTGATCAAGGCCAACCTGGAACAAATCACCTCCTCTTTCTCCAACCGTCTAGCGGTGAAGTTGAACCTCACTCCCCGGGAGCTGCAAATTGCTGAACTGGTGCGGCAGGGCCGGACGAGCAAGGATATTGCCAATCTACTTGGTCTGTCCCGGCGGACCGTAGAAACTTACCGTGATAATTTGCGCCGTAAACTCAACGTCAAAAACAAGAAGCAGAATCTCCGTTCGCTTCTTCTTTCCATCCACTGATCAGCAATTTACAATTTTTCTCCTCCCTAGAGGGCCGGTTGCCGATTGGGCAGCCGACCCTCTTTATTTTGTGGAAGCGTTCACAGACACCACATCTGCCCGCGCGCTGAGCGACCAGCATACCGAAGTATAGCTGATCGCTCGGCTCACGGACATCTGCGGTACTTGTAGACGCTTCCAGACCTCGGGATATGCTGGGAAATATCGTAAGACCGTATCTG
>JARRJE010000487.1:0-1940 GCA_037379765.1 Deltaproteobacteria bacterium | reverse complement strand
GTTGCGCTCCACCTTGCCGTTGGTGACGTAGCAGCCGGCAATGGTGCCGACTTTAGGAACCTGGAAGGTTTCCCGCACCTCAACGCTGCCGATTACCTCTTCCTCGTAAGTGGGTGCGAGCATGCCGGTCATGGCGCTGCGAATATCGTCCAGGGCATGGTAGATGACATCGTAGGAGCGGACATCCACCCCTTCCTTCTTGGCCAGGTCCTGCACCTTGCTGGAAGGCCGGACGTTGAATCCGATGATCAGCGCGTCGGAGGCAGCGGCGAGCAGCACGTCCGATTCGATGATGGTACCGGTGCCCTGATGGAGCACCTTGACCCGGATCTGGTCGGTGCTGAGGTTCTGGAGTGCCTCACTGAAGGCCTCCAGGGTCCCCTGGACATCGGCCCTCAGGACCACCCGCAGCTCCTGGACCTCCGCTTCCTGCATCTTCTCGAACAGGTTTTCGAGGGAAATCTTACTGCCGGTGGCCAGATCCGCTTCCCGGGCCTTGAGCTGCCGTTGGCTGCTCAGGTTCTTGGCCATCTTGTCGTCGGGGCCAACGATGAATTCGTCGCCGGCCTGGGGAACGCCGCTCAACCCCTGGACCTCCACCGGCGTCGCCGGTCCGGCCTCCTTGACCTGCTTGCCCTTGTCGTCGGTGAGAGAGCGGACCTTGCCCTGGTAAAGACCGGCCACAACCACAGCGCCCACTCGCAAGGTCCCCTGCTGAATGAGGACGGTGGCCAGTGGCCCCCGGCCTTTGTGAAGTTGGGCTTCCACCACCCAGCCACGGGCATGGCGGGCCGGGTCGGCCTTGAGCTCGAGAATCTCGGCTTGGAGGAGGATCTGCTCAAGCAACTCATCGATTCCGGTGTTCTGCTTGGCCGAAGTCTCGCAGAAGATAATGTCCCCTCCCCATTGCTCGGGCACCAGACCCATTTCGGAAAGCTCCCGCATCACCCGCATGGGATCGGCATCGGGCTTATCGATCTTGTTCACCGCCACCACGATGGGGACTTGGGCGGCCCGAGCGTGACTGATCGCCTCCCTGGTCTGATCCATGACCCCGTCGTCGGCGGCCACTACCAGTACCACGACATCGGTGACCTTGGCCCCTCGGGCGCGCATCTCGGTGAAGGCGGCATGGCCCGGGGTGTCCAGAAAGACCAGATCGCCCTTGGCCGAGCGCACGTAGTGGGCACCGATGTGCTGGGTAATGCCGCCGGCCTCGCCGGCTGCCACGTCGGTCTTGCGGATGGCATCGAGGATGGAAGTCTTGCCGTGGTCGACGTGGCCCATGACCGTGACCACCGGCGGCCGAGCTACTTCTTCGCCCCCGGCCTCCTGCTCCTCCAGATTAAGGACGGCCTGCTCTTCGGTAACCCCCTGCTCGACATCATAGCCGAAGTCGGAGGCCACCAGAGAGGCGGTATCCACATCCAGGGCCTGGTTGACCGTGGCCATGGTCCCGAGCGCCATCAATTTGGCGATGACCTCGTTTGCCTTGACCCCCATCCGGTGAGCCAGATCGCCCACGGAAATAGTCTCGAAGACTTTGATCCGCTTTTTGATCGCTCTGGTCTCGGCGGGCGCCGCCTGCTCCTGCTTTTTCTTCTTGGATACGGCGCGCCGGCCGCGGCCGCTTACCTTCAGCCCCGAGATGGGAAGCCGCCCGCCCAGTTCCTGGATATCCTCCACATCGAGCTCGATGCCGCCCCCGCGCTGGCCTCCTGTTTTGCGGACCCGTTCCTTGGGTCCCGCCTCCGGCTGGAACTGAACGAACCGCTTGCCCTTCTTCCCTTTGGGCTGCTCCCTGGCCTCGGCAGGGGCCGGCGCCGGACGTACCGGCTCGGGCCGCTTTTTGGGCTTTTCAACCTTCTTGGGTCGCGGCCTTTACTCTTTTTCAACGGGAATAGCGATGGCGGCCCTCTTGATCACCCGGGCCACAACCT
>JARRJE010000486.1:0-1942 GCA_037379765.1 Deltaproteobacteria bacterium | reverse complement strand
TATTGATCGAGCTGCTGGTAAAATTTGTCTTCCAAAAGATCTTCTTGGGAAAAAAACGGCCGCCTCTCCAACTTGTTTCCACGCCTGGTAATGATGACCGGGTGGTGGAGACCGGCGAAAGCGGTGATGAGCTGCGCCGGATGGGCGGACAGGCAGACGACCAGAAGGATGCTGTGCCCGGTGATCATCAGCAAAAGGGCAGACTGAAGCTGCTGGTCCCTTTGACATCCCTTGCGCTGATGTTTAGCCTCTTTTTTTCCACCTCCACCTCCACCGATTACCCTTACCATACCTTACCGATCTTTTCAGTGGAGACCACTAGGGCCTTGCTGAATATCAAGAGTATCGTTCCGAAGCATTCTGCTATGTTCACTCCCTTCTGGGAGTGGGGCTATCCCTTGATGGAAATCGGGGATTTTGCCACTTACCATGATGGCGGTCTTCAAGGCGGTATCCGTACTACTCTGACCTCCAAGGCCATGACAGCGTCAAGCCAGAAGAAAATGGTGTCGTTCCTTTCCTATCTTGAAGATCATGGGTTCAAACATCTGAGCTCGGAGATCAGAAAAAAGGATCTATCTCCCGACCAGATGATGAAGATGGTTTTCGACTATCCCGGAGGATTTGGGGGCAAGAATGTGTATGTCTTCTATCTCGAGGACATGATTTGGAAAGTCTTTTCCATGACCAAGATCGGGACCTGGGATTTTGCCCGCAAGAAAAGCGATCCTACTGATTACGTGGAATTGAAGTGTTTTTCCCTCAAAAACGATGTCATGACTTGTAGCGACGGCACCGTTGATTTAAACAAGGGGGTCATGAACGACGGCACCACGGACACTCCGCTCCGCGGGGCCCTGTTCGTCAATGACGGTTATGTGACTGATCAAAAATATTATGGGAAAAGAAAGGGAGACGAGCCCGGGTACTACCTGCAGGTCCTGATGAGGAATAAGAAGGTCTACCTGATCCTGGTGGCGAATGAGCGTCTGTTCCGAACGAACTTCAACCAGCAGTTTCTGCTCGGCAATTACGACAAACGATATTTTGAGGAAGTCTACAACGACTACCCGGCGGCGCGGGTGTTGAAGGTGAAAAGAGCCAATGCCGAATAGGCGGCCGATCCCTTTCCATTTACTCCGCCACCTGCTCAAGAAAGTCCGACGGAATAAACGGGCAGTGAGCAAAGCGGAAATATCTGAGATATGAAAAAAACGGGATATCCTTCGCTGATTCGCATGGGGATTTCGTCTTCATGGTAGAATAACCTCGAAAACTCCTATGTTTTCGCCCTGATGCGCTCTAACAAGAATCATATCCTTTTTTTCTGCCGTTCCATGTACAACTCCTCCGCCATTCCGCAAACATCTATTACTCCGGCTACGGCTGCTCGGCATGGTAGCCTCTGGGAACCGGCTAGCGCGGACTCGCTTGCTAGGTGGTGTGGGGAGCTTCCTCCTTACCCAGATTAGAACTGCTCCATTAATCGCATATTGTCTCGAAAGCCATCGTAATCATATCCTAACATTTCAAAATCTAATTGAAAGTAGTCCAATAAAAGATCTCTGCTCTTATTGTCATAATAATCATTATAGTTTTTACTTTTTCTTTGCATAGAAGGATTCTTGTGTTTTATATTTCCAGAAACTTCTATGTTTAGGTTTTTCTTAATGATGTCTACGTCTTCTGCAATGGTTTCGAAGCGGCCAATATAATCGACAAGTTTTTTGTCTCTACTCTGATTCATCAAAAAATTTATTTGAAGTGGCGGCTTTCGCGACAAGTGCCATTTCAAAAACTCTGAAAAACTCATACGAGAAACCTTATCGTGTGAAAAATGTTTTTTTGCCTGTAAAATATAAAAATACAGACTTATAGTAAGATCGAAAGGATTCCTTACAAAAGAAAATTTATAATAAGAGTTAAATGTTTTGCTTCCAAG
>JARRJE010000485.1:0-2934 GCA_037379765.1 Deltaproteobacteria bacterium | reverse complement strand
ATCGACTGGGATGAAGGGCCATATTTTCAAAGCGAGTACGCCGGCGAGCATACCGCCGCCGCTCACCGATTGCTCGCCGAGGGCAAAGCCTACAAGTGTTTCTGCACCAAGGAGGAACTGGAAGCCAAGCGCCAGGCGGCGCTCGCCGCCAAGGCCGATTACAAATACGACCGGACCTGCCGCAACTTGCCCCCGGAGGAGATCGAGGCCCGGGAGCAGGCAGGAACTCCTGCCGTCATCCGCTTCAAGGTACCGGACCGGCCGGGAAGCGTCAGTTTCGAGGACAAGGTCTACGGTTTGGTGACGCGCTCTTATGCCGACATCGAGGACTTCGTCATCGTTCGCTCAAACGGCACCCCCCTCTATCTGCTTTCCAACGTCGTGGACGATGCCCGTGACCGCATCACTCACGTCATCCGCGGCCAGGACGGCCTGACCAATACTCCGCGGCAGATTTTGCTCTACGAGGCGCTCGGCGCTCCACTGCCGGACTTCGCTCACATGCCGCTGACCCTTGATCTCAACCGGGCCAAAATCTCCAAACGCTCCCACGGCGAGATTGTGGCCGTCCAGTTCTACCGAGACCACGGCTTTCTCCCCTGGGCCCTGGTCAACTTCCTGGTGCTCCTGGGCTGGTCCAGCGGGGACGATCGAGAGATCTTTTCCAAGGAGGAGCTTGTCGAGGCCTTCTCCCTGGAGGGAATCAACCGGGCTAATTCCGTGTTCAACTACCGGCCCGGCGATCCAAAGTTCTTCACCGACCCCAAGGCCCTCAATATCAACGCCCACTACTTGCGGACCATGCCCATTGAGGAGCTCGGTGTTCTGGTCGCCGAAGAACTGAAAAAAGAGGGGTTGTGGAACCCGTCTTGGGAAGAGGAAAAACGGGATTGGTTCCTGGCTACCGTTGATCTGACCCGCAGCCGCTTCCACACCTTGAAGGACTTCGCCACCTTGGGACGAGCCTATTTCGCCGACGATTTCGAGGTCGAGGTGGAGCCCAAGGCGGTGTCCAAAAACCTGCTCAAGAACGAAAAGCTCAGGCAATGGCTGCCTCTGCTTGCCGACCGCTATGAAAAACTTGCTGACTTCTCCAAGGAGGAAGTGGAACGGGTGGCGCGGGAGATGGCGGCGGAGCTTGAGGTCAAGCCCGGGATCCTCATCAACGGTGCCCGGACCGTGATCACCGGCCGGCTGGCCGGCCCCGGCATGTTCGACGTGCTGACGACCATCGGCCGCGACCGGGTGGTGACTCGCCTCCGGGATGTGGAAAAATTTTACGAGCAGGCCGAAGATCGCCCTGCCGGCGACAACTGAACCCCATTGAGACGCCAATGCCGACCACCGACATCTCCATCCCTTCCGATTTCATCCGCCAGATCGTCAGAGAAGACCTCAAGACGGGCAAAAATGAACGGGGAGTGATCACCCGCTTTCCGCCCGAGCCCAACGGCTACCTGCACATCGGCCACGCCAAATCCATCTGCCTCAATTTTGGGATTGCGAAGGAGTTCGGCGGCCGCTGCCATCTGCGCTTCGACGACACCAACCCCACCAAGGAAGAAATGGAATACGTGGAGGCGATCCAGGAAGACGTCCGCTGGCTCGGCTTCGACTGGGGCGAGCACCTCTATTTCGCCTCCGACTACTTCGAACGACTCTATGAGCTCGCCATCCACCTCATCAAAGAGGGCAAGGCCTACGTCTGCGATCTGTCCGCCGAGGAGATCCGTGAATATCGCGGCACCCTGACTGGACCCGGCCGGGAGAGCCCCTACCGCAACCGCTCGGTGGAAGAAAATCTCGACCTTTTTGAGCGCATGCGGGCGGGCGAATTTGCCAATGGCGCCCGGGTACTCCGGGCCAAAATCGACATGGCCTCGGGCAATCTCAATCTTCGCGACCCGGTGCTTTACCGGGTTCTGCACGCCAGCCACCATCGGACCGGGGACAAGTGGTGCATCTACCCCATGTATGATTACACCCACCCTATCTCCGATGCCCTGGAGGAGATCACCCATTCCCTGTGCACCCTGGAGTTCGAGGATCATCGGCCCCTCTACGACTGGATCCTCGACCAGCTGCCGGTCCCCTGCCATCCGCAGCAGATCGAGTTCGCGCGCCTTAACTTGAGCTACACGGTAATGAGCAAGCGCAAGCTCCTGAAGCTCGTGCAGGGCGGTTTCGTCAGTGGCTGGGACGACCCCCGGATGCCCACCATCTCCGGCCTGCGGCGGCGGGGCTGCCCTCCTGCCGCCATTCGCGACTTCTGTGAGCGGATCGGGGTGGCCAAGCGGGACAGCCTGGTGGACGTGGCCCTGCTCGAACACAGCCTGCGAGAAGAGCTCAATGAGAACGCCCCCCGGGCCCTGGCCGTTCTTCGGCCGCTCAAGGTGGTGCTTGTCAACTACCCTGAAGGCCAGATAGAGGAATTCGAGGCGGCCAACCACCCCAACAGGCCGGAGATGGGAAGCCGGCAGGTGCCGTTTTCACGGGAGCTTTATATCGAACGTGAGGATTTCTTGGAGGAGCCGCCGAAGAAGTTCTTCCGCCTGGCGCCAGGCCGGGAGGTACGACTGCGTTATGCTTACATCATCACCTGCCAGGAGGTGGTAAAAGATGAAAAGGACGAGATCGTCGAGCTCCGCTGTACCTATGATCCGGCCACCCGGGGCGGGTCGGCGCCTGACGGCCGTAAGGTGAAGGGCACCATCCACTGGGTTTCGGCCGCCCATGCCGTCCCTGCTGAGGTGCGGCTCTATGACCGACTCTTTACCGAGGAGAATCCCGCCGCTGCCAAAGATGCCGATTTCACTACCTTCATCAATCCCGACTCACTCAACACCTTGACTGGTTGCCAACTGGAGCCGGGGCTTGGCAATGCCTCCCCTCAGAATCGCTTCCAATTCGAACGGCAGGGTTATTTCTGTCTAG
>JARRJE010000484.1:0-1953 GCA_037379765.1 Deltaproteobacteria bacterium | reverse complement strand
ACTTCAAGGACCTTGAAGTCCTGAAAAGCTAAATTTTAACTAAACGACCAAAACGATAAAATACACCAGAACGAAAAGGCCCCGCTGGATTTACCAGCGGGGCCTTTTTTCTATCAGCGACATCCAGCATAATTCTACTATGACAAGATAGCCGTTATATTTAGAGCCCACTCAAAAAGTACTAAATAATTGAAAATATTGACTATTGTCTGGTTTTGTGCTATGTGAAGTGCAAGAAAAATCAACTGGTTCCATCAAAAAGGCTTGCACTTATGATCCGTCACGAAGATCCCAATCAGCAGCGATTGCCCGGTTTTGAGAAATTTTTTGGCATTCCTCTGGATAAGCAAAATCGCTGGGTAAAGCTTGGCGAGATCATTCCCTGGGATGAGTTCGCCAAGGCTTATTACAAGAATATGAGTTCCGGTATGGGACGACCAGCCAAACCGGCGAGATTGGTTATCGGGGCGGTGATTATCAAGCATAAGCTTTGCTTGAGCGACGAAGAAACCATCGATCAGATTCGCGAGAATCCGTATCTCCAATACTTCGTCGGTCTGACAACCTTTCAAACGAAAGCACCCTTTGCTCCATCACTTTTTGTCGAGATTAGACGCCGCATGGGTGATGAGGTGTTTGAGCAATTCAATCAGTCCATCATTGATCGACTGGAAGGCAAGACCACAATAACCGAAGATGAAAGTGACGATGAGCAGGCCCCGCCTAATCAGGGCGACAATTCAGAATCCGGAGAAAAGCCTGAACCGCCTGTCAATAAGGGTAAGCTGATCGTCGATGCGACTGTCGCCGAACAGGCAATCCATTTTCCCACTGACCTGGGATTGCTGAACAAGGCTCGCGAAATCAGTGAGACCCTGATTGATACGCTCTATCCACTCAGCGGCTTGAAAAAGAAACCCAGAACCTATCGCCGGAAAGCAAGAAAGGCTTATCTTGGATTGGCCAAGCAGAAAAGCCCGCAAAACAAACAAAGGCGCAAGGGCATAAAACAGCAACTGCAATTCTTGAGACGCAATTTCGGTCACATCGAAAATCTTCTCGATCTCGTGGCCGATGAAAGCACGGCCCTGACTGAGCGCCAAAGGCGGCAATACTGGGTTATCCAAGAGGTCTACCGACAACAGGAAGAAATGTTTCGCCAGAAAAGTCGGCGCTGCGATCATCGTATTGTCAATATCCACCAGCCGCATATTCGCCCTATCGTTCGTGGCAAAGCCGGCAAAAAAGTGGAATTCGGCGCCAAGCTGGGAGTCAGCCTGACCGCCGATGCCTTGGCTCAAGTCGATCATCTGAGCTGGGAATCATATCATGAAGGTCATGATCTTCCCTCTCAGGTCGAAAACTACAAGCAACGCCATGGCCATTATCCCGAAGTCGTCCTGGCAGATCAAATATATGGCTCAAGAGAGAATCGCAGGTATCTCAGAAACCGAAATATCAGATTTGCCGGAAAGGCATTGGGTCGCCCCAAGAAGGAAACCGACGAAAATAAACTCCAAATTCGGGAAGAGAAACGTCGGAGAAAAGCGGAATACCAGGAGCGAATCCCGGTAGAAGGCAAATTCGGCCAGGGCAAGAACGGATACCGGCTGAATTATATCAGAGCCCGCACCGAAGCAACCTCGGAAGCCTGGATCCGCAGTATCTTTCTGGTTATGAACCTGCTGGTCTTGGCCAGTAGTTTTTTGCGCCCACTGAAAACCGGCTTTTTGAACTCATATTCTTTTATCAAAGAGCTATTTATCAGGTCTGAACTGGCTTCTAAGTCTGCCGAATTGCCAGCGGCAATTTTTCAGCTCCGGACAGCCGGTTTGAAAACCTGATTTTTTGAGGGAACTCTACATTAATTTACCTGCCTGGTAACCTGCTACGCAACGGAAATCCTTTCCTAATCAACCCGCTGATGATATCTCCTCGGCAAAATAAGTACAC
>JARRJE010000483.1:0-1955 GCA_037379765.1 Deltaproteobacteria bacterium | reverse complement strand
TGGCGGTGGAGCCCAAGATCGGCATCCCGGAACTGGGCATGGTGGGCGTTGAAAACACCTTTGAAGTGACCGCCCAAGGCGGCCGGAGCTTGACCGGCGAGCATGACCGGATCATTTGCCTTTTATGAGCCGCTGCCCGTGACTGCGGTAACGGAAAGCTGTTCAGCAGTGCTCCTGAACGTTTACGCTTGACACATTGTTTTCGTCGCTGTATGAGGCGGAAACGATCGGAGTCGGCGGCGGTTGCGTCCGCTCATCTCCCCGTGGGAGATTCAACTATCAGGGCGCTCTGTCATGCTCCATCCCCATACCGAAGTCCGCTTCATCAATCCGCAGATCGGCAGCGGCGTTTTCGCCACCTGCCTCATTCCCAAAGGGACAGTGACCTGGGTGCAGGACCGGTTCGACCGGGTCTACACTGAGCGCGAGGTCCGCAGCCTGGAGGCCGTCTACCAGGAAATCCTCGAAAAATACTGTTTCCGCGACCGACAGGGGAGCTGGGTCTTCTGCTGGGACAACACCCGGTATATCAACCACAGCTTCTTCCCCACCTGCATCGCCACCCCGTACCAGTTCGAGATCGCGGTGACCGACATCCTGCCGGGTCAGGAGATCACCAACGACTACGGCTTCTTAAATATTATCGAACCGTTGGAGTGCCAGCCCGAGCCGGGATGCGACCGCACCCGGGCCATGCCCGATGATCTCCTGCGCTGTGCCGATCAATGGGACCGCCAGCTGGCAGAGGCCTTCCGCCTGTTCGACCAGGTCGGCCAGCCGCTTTCAGGGCTCATCGAGCCGGAATGGCTGGCCAAGGCCCACCGGATTGCCCGGGGGGAAGAGATTCCCGATTCGATCCGCACCTGTTACTGCAATCCGGACCGGCCGGCAGAGGACCCCGCCGGTGCTTGAGTTTGCGCCCCTCACCGCGGGCAATTTCCCAGAGTATGCCGCAGACATCCTCGCTTCGGAAGAGATCTTCCCCGTAGACATCAGAGAAACGGCGGAAGATTACCTGGAGGCGCTCAGCCAGGAGCGGGCCGTCGGTCTGGTGGCCCATATCGCCCGCCGGTATGTGGGCAACGTGGTGGGCTTTCATCCCGCCGGTAGGCAGATTGCCCTCCTGCGGCTCGACGAGGTGCCGGCGCCGGGAGCCCCCGCGGTGGATCTGGTCTACCTGTTCAACATCGTCGCCATGCCGGAGTTCCAGGGGCAGGGTATGGGCCGAAAGCTGCTGCAGGCCTTTCTCGGCCGGGCCAGGGAGAAAGGGTTCAAGAAGGTGGGCGGCCACTTCCGGGGCAACGGATCGTTGAAGAACTTCAAGGACCTGGGAGGCGAAGAGCTGGCCGGGTTCGACAACTGGTTCGGGACCGGGGAACGGTATATATACTGCGAACTCATCCTCTAGGGGAGAAAGCGGCCACATGCACCGCATCTTTGCACGATCGCTCCCGTTCGCATAGCGCTGCTATAGCGGCCGGTCGCGCTTGTGCAAATCTGCGGCACCTGTGACCACTTTCCGGAAAGCTTCGATCACAAGCCAATAGGGTACCGCCTGATCCTGCAAAAGCGCGTCAATCGTCTGATTCTGACCGCCTCAGCCACATGCACCCCGCCTTCGCACGATCCTCCAGTCCGCATATCGCTGCTAGCGGCCGGTCGCGTCGTTTGCAAGCTCTTCTTATTACCCGCGGAACATGAAATAGACGGCGCCCAGCAGGCAGCAGCCTGCCCACAGGTAGTCGAGCTTGAGCGGTTGGCGCATGTAGAAGAGGGCAAAGGGGACGAACACGGAAAGGGTGATGACTTCCTGGAGGATCTTGAGCTGGGGCAGGGTGAGCGCTGCGTACCCGATGCGGTTGGCCGGGACCTGGAGCAGGTATTCGAACAGGGCGACGCTCCAGCTGAGCAGGGCGGCCACGTACCAGGTCCGGCCGTTCAGGTTCTTGAGGTGG
>JARRJE010000482.1:806-2773 GCA_037379765.1 Deltaproteobacteria bacterium | reverse complement strand
CTGGCTACGGCCACCGTGTCGCGGTCATAGAACGCTCGCGGCAACTCCGCAGATTTGTTCAAGCGCTCCCGCACGCTATAGCCGACTATGCGGGCGGGAGCGATCGGACGAAGATGCGGTGCCTGTGGCCGCTTCCCATCACAGGTAATCGGCAGCGGCCGCCGCCAAATCACTCCGTTCGCTCTTCTTCAAAGTGATGTGGCCATGCAGCGGCAGCGACTTGAGTCGTTCCGCCGTATACGTCAATCCATTGCTGCTTGAATCCAGATAGGGATTGTCAATCTGATACGGGTCGCCGGTGAGGACCATCTTGGTGCCCTCTCCCGCCCGGCTGATAATGGTCTTTACCTCGTGGGGGGTGAGATTCTGTGCCTCGTCGACAATCACGAACTGCCGTGGGATGGAACGCCCCCGGATGTAAGTGAGCGCTTCCATCTCCACATGCTCGTGGACCAGCTTTTCCACTTTTTGGCGCACTGATTCGGTTTCCTGGGATTCGTGACGGCCGTCGCTCATCAAGTAAGAGAGATTGTCGAAGATAGGCTGCATCCAGTGGGCGAGCTTTTCATCCTTGTCCCCGGGCAGGTAGCCGAGATCCTTGCCCAGAGGAATGATGGGCCGGGAGACGAGCAGGCGGTCATAGCGCTTGGTGCCGAGAACGCCTTCGAGCCCGGCCGCCAGGGCGAGCAAGGTCTTGCCGGTACCCGCTTGTCCAACCAGGGTGACCAGCTTGACATCCGGATCGAGGAGAAGCTCGAAGGCCATGCGCTGCTCCTTGCTGCGCGGGCGGATTTGCCAGACGTTGTCAGTGTCGAATTTCAAGCTGGTCACCGCATGGGAGCCGGCCGCCCGGCCGATGGCCGTATGCTTCTCATCGGCTTCGTCGATCAGGGTTACGAACTCGTTGGGAAAGAGCTCGCCGTCTTCCAGAGGCAACGTCTTCTTTTCATAGAACTCGTTGAGCAGGGTGCCGGAGAGTCGCACTTCCCGCTGCCCCGAATACAGCTCATCGAAGTTGATCTTCTGCCGCTCGAAATCCATCACCTGTATGCCGAGGGCGTCTGCTTTGAGGCGGGCATTGATGTCCTTGGAGACGAAGATCACCTTGTTGCCCTGCCGGAGCAAAGTATAAGCCACTGCCAGGATGCGGTTGTCCGGCACCTTCAGGTCGAGCCCCGGGTCCTCCACATTGCCTTTCTCCGGAACGATCTTCAGAATGCCGCCGTTTTCCATGGCCACACCCTCGCCCAGCCTTCCCTTCTCCCGCAACCGGTCCAACTGGCGAATCACCCGCCGGGCATTGCGGCCCAATTCATCGCTGTGGGACTTGAATTTATCCAGCTCTTCGATAACCGACATGGGCAGGACGACAATGTTGTCGGCAAAGGAAACGATGGAATCGGCATTGTGCAGGAGGACGTTGGTGTCGAGCACAAAATATTTCTGCATCATTAATTCTCCGGTTGGATCTTTTTTCCGTTCACCGATCAGCCGGCACGCCCTCTTCGACAAACGGTTTGTCGCCGCCTGCACAAGATTGGCCAGCCGGGCAACGAAGCCGCTTGTCCCGAGAAGACTGTTTCTGGTTCAATTACACCTTGGCCCCATCGAGAGAAGGCCATAGTCTGCTCTGTTGGATTGTCCAGAGTGAGCCGCGGAGGGGAGATGACGAGACCCGATGCTAGCGTCTGCCGTGTTCCCGCAGCGTCATGGTGAGAGGACTGAAGAGTTCCTCGTAATCACTCAACCCTTTCTTGAGGATGAGCGGAAGGTATTTGAGCTCGCGGTCGTTCACTACGAGGTTGGCACTGTGGGCCAGTGCCTCCAGATCGTAAAAGGTCTTGAAGGTGGATCCGATCAACACGTAGTAAATGTCTCGCCGCTTGTCCATGGCCATGACCTTCATATGCCGGTGGAAGGAACCCGCCACGCCCCCCTTTTCGAAGGCGGCGTGGAAGGCCACTGCC
>JARRJE010000482.1:0-797 GCA_037379765.1 Deltaproteobacteria bacterium | reverse complement strand
CTGCCGAGAACTTGGTGAAGCGCAGCCGTTCCAGGGCGTCCACGACCGACTTGGCCGCCACGATCTGATACCCCAGTCCCTTGAAGGCACCGGCGACGGCCTCGCCGCCATTTGCTGCGGGCACCAGGATAAGGGCGGTGGGTACATCCTCAACCCAGTCATCCGCCTCTTCCAAGCCCCCCCTGGCCAGCCAGCTGATGTCCGGTGGCTGGGGCGCATTCGGCGGCGCTTTCATCGGCTTCGGCGGCGGGCTTTTCTCAGTTGTATCCTCGCCCGAGGAATAGAGGATGTCCTCCATGATGCCCCCGCCCTTCCCTCCGTTACCGGCCTCCAGCTCGATGGATTTTTTGCAGCTGGGGCAACTGAGCTTCAGGGTCTTGCCGGGCTGGAGACCGGCTAGCGCCTTCTCGATCTTGGCGTACTGGGCTTTGCTGAATTTGAGCTGCTCATGGCAATGGGGGCAGCGCGAGATCATCTTTTTCTCTCCTGCGGACTTTCCATGTTCAGGCCGGTGATGTTGGTGGTCGCCTCGCCCCGTTCCGCTTTGATCCGGTCGAGACCGCGGCCGATCGCGGTCTTTCGGGAGCAGTAGTTCATTGCGGTTTCTTCGGAGATCAATCCGGACTTGTAAAGCTCCAGGATGTGCTGATCGAAAGTCTGCATGCCGAGCGCTGCTCCTGCCTCGATGATCTCGTAAAAGGTCTTGCCGTCCGATTCGCCGTTCAGGATGACATCCTTCACCCGCAGGTTCATGCCCATGACCTCGAGGGCCGCTTCCCGGCCGCCGCCCTCACGGG
>JARRJE010000481.1:0-1969 GCA_037379765.1 Deltaproteobacteria bacterium | reverse complement strand
GCCGAGATGCACGGAGATCGTCTCCTTATCTGTCTTCACCAAGGCATGGACACCATAGCACATGCCTTTCACGGGGGTGATTCTGTCAACCGCAACGACTTCGCCGCTGATCGTCTCAACGGTCTGCGGGTTGTACATCCGGGCATAGGATGATCCCGGCCCCCAACCACCTCCGCCTCGCCACATAATTCCCCGTTGCGCAAATGCTTGACCGGTCAAAACGAACCCGATCAGAGCCGCTGCTGCAACCAACGTCATCATTTTTTTCATGCTTCTCCTCCTTATTTTGAAATGAAAACGAATCGTTCTTGAGCTCGCGCCAGCAATATTTCGCCCAATTGCCCGTTCTATCGTCAGTATAAATGGTTTGGCGATGGCAAGATCAACCGTACACCTGACGAATCCTTTCTCCGTGGGAGAGTGATCTGACTTTATTGAGAAAGGCAATCCGGATGCCAGCGATGGACTTCCCCGATATAGATATTGATTCTCTATAGTTGGGAGATATTTCAGGAAAAACTTGTAAAGGAAGTGTAAAGAAGAATATGCTTTACATGTGTAAAAAATCTGTCAATCAAACGTTCAAGTTCCGACTGACCGGAGGAGACAGCCATGTCAGAAGGGGAGGGGCGCCTTTTTCTCGATGAGCACAACCTATACTGGAACACAATCATCGATACCATGGCCGACGGGCTCATGATCGTGGACCCGAACGGCGAGATCGTGTTCGCCAACCGGACTTTGGAGGAGCTTTCCGGCTACCGCCGGGAAGAACTGATCGGCTCGTCCTGCGAGATCCTGCGCTGCAATGCCTGTTTCGGAGAGCGGCGCGACGGCGAGGATAAATTTTGTGCGCTGTTCAAAGGGGAGCGGATCCGGAGGTGGCAGTGCACCTTCCGCCACCGGGACGGCGGGGAGATTCACGTCATCAAAAACGCTGCGGTCCTTCGCAACAGCGAAGGCGTCGTGATCGGCGGGGTGGAAACCTTGAGCGATCTTGGCGAGGTCCGGGCCCGAGACCAGGTGATCGACAATCTGCGCCGGGAGCTGAGCGGCAAGGACGGCTTTCACGGCATCCTGGGGACTTCCGCCGCCATGCTCAAAGTCTTCAGTCTGATCGAAAGTGCAGCCCGGTCGGATGCGCCGGTGATCATATACGGCGAGAGCGGGACCGGCAAGGAGCTCGTGGCCTCGGCCATCCACGAGATCGGGGCCAATCGGCAAGGTCCCTTCATCAAGGTCAATTGCAGCGCCTTGAGCGAGACCCTGCTCGAAAGTGAGCTCTTCGGCCACGTCAAAGGGGCCTTCACCGGGGCCAGCCGGAACCGGGTGGGCCGTTTCGAAGCGGCCGACGGGGGCGACATTTTCCTGGACGAAATCGGCGACATTCCGCCTTCGATCCAGGTGAAGCTCCTCCGAGTCCTCCAGGAGCGGGAGATCGAAAGGGTAGGCGACCACCGGCCCATTCCCGTCCATCTCCGGGTCCTGTCGGCGACCAACAAAGATCTTGAGAAAATGGTGGACGAAGAGAGATTTCGAGAAGATCTTTTCTACCGCATCGGCGTGATCCCGATCCATCTCCCCCCTCTCAGGGAGCGACGGGAGGATATCCCCCTGCTGGTCAACGCCTTCATCAACCGCATCCGGCTGAAAACCGAAAAACCCATCTCCGGAGTCAGCCGGGAGGCCTACGCACTGCTCTCCTCCTATGATTGGCCTGGCAACATCCGGGAGCTTATCAATGCCATCGAGTTGGCCTTCGTATTGTGCCCGAGCGGAGAGATTCTGCCCAGCCACCTGCCGTCCAAGGTCGCGGGAAAACGGTCCCGTATGGCTCCGAGCTGCATCGCCATCGACACGGGTGAGCACAGCCGGCTGGTCGAGGCCCTGAAGCAGGCTGCAGGCAATAAGACCAAGGCTGCGCGCATCCTGGGAATCAGCCGCATGGCCCTTTACAACCGGATGGCCA
>JARRJE010000480.1:0-1970 GCA_037379765.1 Deltaproteobacteria bacterium | reverse complement strand
CTAGCGCCTTGTGCCTCGAACCTAAGGCTTGCCTCGAACCTAAGCCTTAACCCTTAAAATTTAAATCTTAAAACTAGCTTTTTGAACTAGAAAAAGGAACAGCCCCATGCCTTCCAAAAAGGTTGCATTGATCACCGGCATTACCGGCCAGGATGGAGCCTATCTGGCCGAGTTTCTTTTGAAGAAGGGATACGTCGTCCACGGCATCAAACGGCGCTCTTCGCTTTTCAACACAGATCGGATCGATCACCTCTATCAGGATCCCCATGTGGAGAATCGAAATTTCATCCTCCATTACGGCGACCTGACCGATTCCACCAACCTGATCAGGATCGTCCAGCAGGTGCAGCCTGACGAAATTTACAATCTGGCCGCGCAGAGCCATGTTGCGGTTTCTTTCGAAAGTCCGGAATACACTGCCAATGCCGATGCCCTGGGCACCTTGCGCATCCTGGAGGCGATCCGCATTCTCGGGTTGGAGAAGAAAAGCCGTTTCTATCAGGCCTCGACCTCCGAGCTTTACGGCAAGGTGCAGGAGAGCCCCCAGACCGAGACGACGCCGTTTTATCCCCGCTCACCCTATGCAGTGGCCAAGCTCTATGCCTACTGGATCACGGTGAATTACCGCGAGGCTTACGGAATATACGCCTGTAACGGAATTCTATTCAACCACGAGTCGCCGCTGCGGGGAGAGACTTTCGTCACCCGCAAGATCACCCGTGCCCTGGCCCGCATCAAGTTGGGGCTTCAGGACTGCCTTTATCTGGGAAATCTCGATGCCAAGCGGGATTGGGGCCATGCCAAAGATTATGTCCGCATGCAGTGGCTCATGCTGCAGCAAGAGGCACCAGAGGATTTCGTGATCGCCAGCGGCCGGCAATATTCGGTGCGGGATTTTGTCACCGCTGTCTGCCGGGAGCTGGGGCTCGAGATCCGGTGGGAGGGAGAAGGCCTGACGGAGAAGGGCTATGATGCCAAAAGCGGCAACTGCATCGTCTCGATCGATCCCCGCTATTTTCGGCCCACCGAGGTGGAAACCCTGCTCGGCGATCCGGCCAAAGCCAAGGAGAAGCTGGGGTGGGAGCCTCGAATCTCCTTTGAAAAGCTGGTGAGTGAAATGGTGCGGGAGGATTTGAAGATCGCCGAGCGCGACGCCCTCTGCAAGCGGGAAGGGTATCAGGTTTTCGATTATCACGAATGAAAAAGGTGCAAGGCCCAAGTGACGAGGCCCGAGGGGCAATGGCGTGATTTGAGAAACTTGAGATCTGTAAGAGGGCCGTCTACTCAGCATTGAGCTTTGTCAGGAAATGGCCTTCCTTAAAGATTACGGCTTCCGTTATCCGATTACTTAATCGGGGGGCTCTATCCCTTCGAATATTGCAGAAGGCTCTGAAGGGAATCAAGAAAAGAAATGATTAATGAATTGTGCCAAAGATTCGGCGGGAGAGCCCAGAACCCAAAGTATATCGATGGATATCGGTTATAACTCTGGCCATGCCCCCGGTTGTCTAAATCTTTAGCCTCGAACCTATAGCCTCGAACCTTAAACCTTGAACCTTAAACCTAAAATCTACATCGCCGGGCACCGCGGGTTGGTGGGTTCCGCTATCCTGCGCCGTCTGCAGGCTGAGGGTAATGCCCATCTCCTCACCCAGACCCGGGCCGAGCTCGACCTCACCGACCAAGGCGCGGTCCGCGATTTCTTCCACAAAGAGAGGCCGGACTACGTTTATCTGGCCGCCGCCAAGGTAGGCGGGATCCTGGCCAACAACACCTATCCAGCCGAATTCATCCAACAGAACCTGGCCATCCAGAGCCATGTGATCCACGAATCATACCGGACCGGGGTCAAGCGGCTGCTTTTTTTGGGCTCATCCTGCATCTAAGAGCCTCTACCGCATCATCGTTCTGATCGCGCTCGTCGGCTGGACCACGGTCGCCCGCCTGGTGCGCGGCGCCACGCTCAGCAT
>JARRJE010000479.1:0-1972 GCA_037379765.1 Deltaproteobacteria bacterium | reverse complement strand
GTCTTAGGAGGTGTCGGTTCGCCGGCTGGAGCACTGGCCGGCGGGATTCTACTCGGATTGATTAAAACCCTTACGGCGCAGTTTATCGGCCCGGCTTTTACGAATGCCATGATGTTCCTGATCCTCGTGCTAATGCTTATTGTTAGACCTCAAGGACTTCTGGGCAATGTCTTTGGAGAATCAAGATGAATCTATCCATGACCCAACTGATTCCAAACATCAGCGTTCGAAACAGGATGCTTTTGCTTCTCGTTGGTGTGTTTGCGCTGGCCATGCCGTTATTTGCGTCGCACTTTTATTTGCGTGTTCTCGCTATGTTTTTCTTTTCCTTGGGCTTAGCCCTGAGTTGGAACATACTTGGCGGGTACGCAGGTTATTGGAGTTTCGGACATACTATATTTATCGGAGTAGGTGCTTTCTCGGCGGGAAAACTCTGTTTATTCCTCGGCCCTCAGGCCGGGA
Organism: Deltaproteobacteria bacterium; assembly: GCA_037379765.1. Lineage (GTDB taxonomy): Bacteria > Desulfobacterota > Desulfobulbia > Desulfobulbales > UBA5123 > JAJYKH01. Next base: position 1,510 of record JARRJE010000479.1, on the reverse strand, counting down.
AGGCTTTTCTTCTTATCGCCGGCATCCTGACCGGCGGATTTGTATCAGCTTTACTGGCTTTACTCTTAGCTTATCCACTGCTGCGCCTGCGGGGGATTTATTTTGCCATTGCCATGCTGGGGGTAGCGGAATTGGGTGCGGAACTTTCCAGCAATTTGGATGTTATCGGCGGCGGCATGGGGCTCATGCTGCCTGTCGTCGTTCCTGAAAGCATCGAACCGGCGGTTTTTTTCTATTACAAATTCTTTAAGTTGTCGGTCATTATTCAGAGCATAGCGGGGAAAATAAAGTTCAGCAAATTCGGTTACGGTCTGGCCAGCATTCGCGAGGACGAGGATACCTCAAAAATGATAGGCGTACCGACCGAGACATACAAAACGTTCAGTTTTATTATCAGCAGCACCCTTATCGGGATGATAGGTACAATTTATGGATTCTATTTGGGCTACTTCACGACCGGCTCTGTTATTCGCGTCGATTTCAGTCTGAATATGATCCTGCACTGTCTAATCGGCGGTATAGGTACCATAGTAGGTCCCGTAATTGGCGCGGCGCTTATGACTTTCCTCACCAAGGTTGTTTTGGGCAGGCTGCTGGATGTCCATATCCTTATAACCGGACTTTTGGTCATTACCATCGTTCTTGCGGCCCCGCAAGGTTTGGTGGGCACCATAGAGGAACTTTGGACGAAACGCTCGCGAGTGATCCAGGAAAACTAAACGGGACGAGAAACGGATTCTCAATAGGAAAATAAGTATGGCAGACTCCGAAACTGTACTGCGAGGCAGCAGGGTAACCAAGAGATTCCGCGGTTTGCTGGCGCTGAAAGATATCGACTTTGAAATTCGACGCGGGGCAATATGCAGCCTTATCGGTCCGAACGGTGCCGGTAAATCCACCCTGTTCAATATTGTAACCCGATACCTTCCCCTGACCAGCGGCGAAGTATACTACTGCGGCCATCGAATCGACAACTCGGATACAATTTCAATCAACCGGATGGGTATTGCACGCTCTTTTCAGATCGCAAAGCCATTCCGTGACCTTACAGTGTTCGAAAATGTCGCTGTAGGAGCTATGTTCGGCTGCAGCGGCCCTCGTGACGCCGAAAAAGTTACGCGGAATTGCCTGGAACTAACTGGACTTAGTGAGATGGCTAAAGACAGGGCGGCTTCGCTCACGGTAGGTAATCTGCGAAAGCTGGAAGTGGCCCGGGCAGTCGCTACCCGACCGCAGCTGCTCCTTGCCGACGAGCCTTGCGCAGGATTGAACGCAACGGAGACGGAGGAAATGATGAACATCCGTCGCACCCTCAGAGACCAAGGGATTACTATCTGGCTGGTTGAACACGACATGAGTGCTGTGATGAGCGTATCAGACAATGTTATAGTTCTTGATGCCGGAGTAAAAATTGCCGAAGGATCTCCGGAGACAATCGCGAACAACCCCAGAGTTATCGAGGCTTACTTGGGTACTTCTCCGACAACGGGGACAACTTTTAGCTCTACTC
>JARRJE010000478.1:0-1978 GCA_037379765.1 Deltaproteobacteria bacterium | reverse complement strand
GGCCTTTGGCTTCTCGAAGCCGCCGGATCGCCTCGCCGTCGATTTTCGCCATGCTGACGCCGTTTGGATATGAGCCGTTGTCCGTCATAAGGTTCCCAAATGGGGAGCAGGTGGAGCCCGCATCAGCACATACTAACAAAATCTGCCCGACATCCAAAGATCTTCCTGATTCCGAGGCGGTCATCAAGGACGCCTGAGGAAAATCCGCCGGCAAACGCGGGCCGACATCGCCCGATGTCGCCTTCGCATGAATGAGAGACATGGTTAACGTGAAGAAGCGATGGCTCGAATCGGGATGAGTTAGTTCTCTAAAAAAATGAACAAAATTGGAAGGAGGAGTTTTTAAAAAAAGCGGAAATCCTTGACACCAGTTGGAAAACGGCGATGCGGCGGTACCGGCTGGCGGGGTTGCCCAAAAAAACGAATTGTGTTAGGGTGATGGCGTTTCGTACGCTCAAATCAACGGCTTCGCGCCTCGAATTCGCGGCCTTTTGGCCCCTGCTTGCAGTTCAGAACAAAGATCCCGCCGTCTTCGGCATCGCGGGATCGGCAAGCGCCGGCTTTTTCCCCCTAGCGGAAATCTTTCCGGCGGACAAGACGAACAATTCATTCCAGTCAAATGTTGCTCCATCCCGAGGTTTTCATGGAGCCATTATATGGACCATCAAACTACTAAGAGGAGGATGACACATGAAGAAGAGAATGCTTTCCCTGGCCCTGGCAACCACCTTCGTCGTCGGCACCGCCGGCATCGGCATAGCCGCCAGCTACATCCATTGCACAGTGAAGGAAGTCAAAGGGGACACGGTCACTTTGACGTGCGATAAAGCCGATAAGCTGGAAGCCGGCAGCAAGGTCAAGGTAAAGGCCGAGAAAAAGAAGATGATGATCGAAGGCTGCTGAGCGCCTTCCAAGAACAGCACCGAAAGCCGGCTCCGTGCCGGCTTTTTTTATTGCCTTCCTTCCGCCCTTTTCTTTTCGCTCTCCTCGGTTTCTGTCGGCATCGCCCCTTGCCCCTGAAGCGATTCCAGATAGCGGGCGCCTTTTTCGGCCTGTTCCGCCATGTGCAGGACGTTTCTGATCAGTTCCAGGAAGTCGACCATTCGCCGGGCCGAAAGCTGCCCCCGGGTACCGGCCTTGAGCAGGTGCGCCTTGAGATTGTGGTATTCGTCTCTGAGTCGATCCAGTTCCTTGCCGCCTTCCTCCGGCCGATAGCCTTCCCTGGCTGGATCGGTCTTTTCCAGGAAGGCGACGGCGCTGCCCTGGTAACGGACCAAGGTGTGTTGGAGATCATCGCCAGGAAGGTCCGACAGCTCGCACCGGCTGCCGGCGATTACGAGAGCCAGTTCGGCCTGGATGGTATAATAACCGGAAACCCGTAAGGCAGAAGGCAGCAAGGTGTCGAGTTCCGGAGGCAGGTTGGTGCGCTGGAGGAGATTGCTGAAATCAGCAGTGGCATCGACCAGCTTATCGAGGATGGCTTTATCCGCCAGCAGGTGGAGGCCGGGCCGGCCCTCGCTGCTCATCGCCCCCCGGCCCATCCGGCTGGCGATGGCGCCGATGCGGCCCAGCTCTTTTGCCAGTGCCTGGATGGCAAATGAGGGAGTGCCCAGGACCGTGCGGTCGAGATAGCGGGGACGGGCCTCATCTTCTTCCGCGGTGCGAAAGAGTCTCTTAAGGGTGGCGACTAGGCGGTTGGTCAGGGGAAAGAACAGCAGAACCCCTGCCAGGTTGAACAAAGTGTGAAACGAGGCGAGAAGAACAGCGGGCTCGGCCTTCATCCCCAGCTGCCGCCTGAAGAAGGAAAGTTCGTGGAGGAGAAGGGGCAGAAGAAGCAGGGCGATTGCCCCCGTTACCACGTTAAACAGCACATGGGCGGCGGCGACGCGTTTAGCGTTGGGAGTGGCCCCCAATGCAGCCATGCCGGCCGTGGAAGTGGTCCCGACATTGGCCCCGATGACTATGGCCGCGGCCCCTT
>JARRJE010000477.1:0-1981 GCA_037379765.1 Deltaproteobacteria bacterium | reverse complement strand
CTCTTTTACTGCGCCTAACACGAAATAGGAGCTGACGCTCGTATCATACCCCGGAATTCTTCCTTTCTTTCCAATCCATTTACCCCACCACAAGCATATTTTTCCGAATAGAGGCGTTTTTTCAAAAGGACCTGAACGAGATGAAATCTCATAGTTGGGTCAATCAACCAATTGTAGGAGGTGTGACGATGAAAAAGATCATGGTGACTGCATCAGCCTTTCTGTTCAGCGTAGCCCTGACCACCGGGGCAATGGCCGCCGGCGAATATGGCAGTGAATCTTCGCCGCAGGCCACAGAATCCCAGATGATGCACCCCATGGGTGCCCACCAGACCTCGGCGATCCTGTCCTCGCAAAACATCATCGGCGAGCATGTCAAGGACACCGAGGGCAAGAGCCTCGGCAAAATCAAGTCGCTGCTGATCGATACCACTACCGGCAGGGTTGGATACGCAGTGGTTTCAGACCACCCGGTCCCCTGGAATGCAATTCAGACCAATGCCCAGAAAAAAACCTTCACCCTCAACATGAGCGAAGATAAGTTCAAACAGGCCCCCAAGGGCAAATCCATCGCCAGCGAGAATGAAGAAAAACGGATCAACGAGTTTTACGGAGTCGCCCCGTACTGGGAAGGCGGCCAGCAGCAGCAAATGCATGAGCAATCCCCTTCCGGGATGGATCAATACTAGGGAGACGGTGGCTCGATGGAGGAATAAGAGTTCTCAAAGCCAACTGATCTCGAATAAAAAGTAAAAACCTAGAAAGCCCGTCGCGGATTCATTCCGCCGCGGGCTTTTTTATTTCAGGGCGCCGAATGGCAAACCGCGGGTTTGGCTCCAGCCAGTGAAATTGAACCTTTATTGCCCGCGGATCCGGGGATCTTGAAGGCACCATGAAAGTCTTTGGCAGGCGGGTTGAGAAGGATTAGGACCCGGTCTTGTCCTCTTGCTCAATAAGTGTATAATGGCGGACTCAAAGATGAAGGGGGTGTTTTTCCATTTCCCATAAAGTTTTTCGCCATACCCCAAGGAGGTCTCATGAAGGTGGGGAGAATGAAAACTCGATTGTTTATTTCTCTTTTTTCTTTCGCGGCGGTCATTTTCGTTCTGCTCGGAACTCGGGCAGAAACCGCGGCGGCGGAGAAACAGTCCTGCGTTACTGCCAAATGCCACAGCACTATGGGCAAAGAGAAACACGTCCATGGCCCGGTGGCTCTCGGTGATTGCACTTATTGCCATCAGCCGACCGGCTCCCACCGTTTCAAGGCCATCAAGAATGCGGGCAAGCTCTGTAATGATTGTCACGACAAAAAGTTTACCGGCAAGGATGTCCACCCTCCGGTCAAGGAGGGCAGATGTACCGATTGCCATGACCCTCACCAATCGCCGTATCAGTTCCAGTTGCGGGCGGCGGGTTCAGATCTGTGCTTTCAGTGTCATGACAAAGCAATGATCGGCGGCAATTACGTCCACGGCCCCGCGGCGGCGGGCAGCTGCACCGCCTGCCACAACCCGCACGCAAGCGATAACCCGAAGCTCCTCATGGCCAAAGGCAATGATGTTTGCTTCGCCTGCCACTCGGAGAAAGAAGAGGAACTCAAGGAGAAGAAACACGTGCATACCCCCGTGCAGGAACTGTGCATCAATTGCCACAGCCCGCACAGTGCCGATTATCAGTATAACCTCAATGCCGACGGCAAAAAGGACCTCTGCCTGACCTGCCACGAAGAGAAGAAGGAACATATCAAGTCGGCCAAAGTGAAACACGGAGGGCTCGATACAAAGGACGGATGTCTCGCCTGCCATGACCCTCATGCCTCCAACTACGTCGATCAGTTGAAAATGCAACCCGCTGATCTCTGCCTCAGTTGCCATACCCGGGAATACAACAGCGGCAAGGACAAGAACAAAAATCTGAAGGCCCTGCTCGCTCAGAACAAAGACCACCACGGGCCCATCAGGGAAAAAGACTGCTCGGCTTG
>JARRJE010000476.1:0-1996 GCA_037379765.1 Deltaproteobacteria bacterium | reverse complement strand
TCGACGGAGAACAGAATGATGCTGTGGGTGCCGCCGGGCTGCGGCCACGGTTTCTACGTCATCAGCGATGTCGCTGAGATGGTCTATAAGTGCACCGATTATTACGCCCCGGAGCATGAGCACACCATTCGCTGGGATGATCCCGATCTCGGCATCGCTGATGACGTAGAAACCGTGGCCGCAGCCCGGCGGCACCCACAGCATCATTCTGTTCTCCGTCGACAACCGGAAACCCGCCCATCTGCCGAAAGTCGGTGAGCTCCGTCGGAGGTCGACAGCCACGTCATAAATCTCACCCTCAATAGCCCGCACCAGTTTTCCCTGGGCCTGCGGCAGTTGATAATGGAGCCCCCGCAAGGTCCCCTGCACCGAACGGCTGTGGTTGTCCTGCACAAAAGGGAAATCAATGCCCGCAGCGGCGAATTTCTCCGCCTGCCAGGTCTCCATGAAGAAACCGCGATGGTCGCCAAAGACTTTCGGCTCGATGAGCTTGACCCCTTCGATCGTCGTATCGCTGAACTTCATCGTTCTTCACCAAGCATGCGCAGCAGATATTGCCCGTAACCATTCTTTTTCAGAGGTTCGGCCAGGGCCGCCACCTGCTTGGAGTCGATGTAGCCCATCCGATAGGCAATCTCCTCCAGGCAGGCGATCTTCAGTCCCTGGCGTTCCTCCATGACCTTGATAAAATTGGCGGCATCCAGAAGGGAGGTATGGGTACCGGTATCGAGCCAGGCAATGCCCCGGCCGAGCAGCTCCACCCTCAATTCGCCCTGGTCGAGATACATCTTGTTGAGATCGGTGATCTCCAGTTCGCCGCGGGCGGACGGCTTGATCTTCTTGGCGAAGCCGACTACCCGTTCGTCATAGAAGTAGAGGCCGCTCACGGCATAATTGGACTTGGGGCGGGCCGGTTTCTCCTCAATGCCGATCACCCGCCGCTGCTCATCGAAATGCACCACCCCGTACCGGCGTGGATCACTCACATAATAGCCGAAAACCGTGGCGCCTTCCCGCGTCGTGGCCGTTTTCTGCAGGGATTTCGCCAATCCGTGGCCGTAAAAGATGTTATCCCCTAGAATGAGGCAAACCGGATGGCCAGCGATGAATTCCTCCCCGATCAGAAACGCCTGGGCAATGCCTTCCGGTCTGGGCTGTTGGGCGTAAGACAGGGAAATACCCCATTGCGAGCCGTCTCCGAGCAGCTGTTTAAACTGGTCCTCGTCCTCGGGCGTGGTGACGACTAAAATCTCTCTGATCCCGGCCAGTACAAGGGTGGAAAGAGGATAATAGATCATCGGCTTGTCATAGACCGGCATCAATTGTTTGCTCACCGATCTGGTCAGCGGATAGAGCCGGGTGCCTGAGCCGCCAGCCAGGATGATCCCTTTTCTGATCCTCGAGATTTCAGTCATCTTCTCTCTTCCTGTTCAAGCCCGGTATCCATATGCCCATCCGTTCTTATTTTATTTTCCCTGCTACCGGAAAAACACAGGGGAAAACCTGCCCAAAAAATTACAAGACTATAGTCCATTTTGAAGGTAACATAAAGTGCTTTAGCCTGCAGCCTTCCCTTTCTTGTCGGCCCCGAAAAATCGAATTCGACCCAAAGGAGCGCTCTTATGATCAGTTCCGAGCTTCTTGAGATCCTGGCCTGCCCCCAGTGCAAGGGGCCGGTCCGCTTGACCGAAAAACAGGACGGCCTGGTGTGCGACACGTGCCGCCTCCTGTATGAGATCCGCGACGACATCCCCATCATGCTCATCGACGAGGCCAAAAAACTGGACGAGGGTGGAGCGGCAAGCGGTAAGCGGTGAGCGAAAATCATTCGCCAGCCTCCGGGATTCCTTTCCGCTTGCCGTTAACTCCCGGTTCCTGATGAGCCACGACGAAAGCCCCACTCATGCCGTCCTATCCAAACCTCGCTTCCCGCTGCTTCATCAACGTCCCCTTCGACCGGCTCAAGAACGAGTTCCTCGACTTCATGCTGACCCAT
>JARRJE010000475.1:0-2005 GCA_037379765.1 Deltaproteobacteria bacterium | reverse complement strand
CCACTCGGAGATCTTTCGCACGGCCCCGGGCATCGACCAGGACGTCGAGAAGCACCATGCCTTGATAGCGTCGCCTCCTGGCCATAATCGGATAACGAGGCGGCGGATTCAACTGGTAAAGCGGACGGGCCAGAACCGTCTCCTGATGGGCGGCACCGGAAGATGCTGTATCCGCCGCCTTATCCTGGGAAACCGGCTCCGGTTCCTCGGTGGAAGGCCGCCCGCTGCTTACGGCTAGCTCCTGATGCAAATCAGTTGCAGGACGAGAGGGCTGCTCCACAGACGGCCGAGGGGCGGGCTCTGAAGGCTTCGCTTCCGCGCGCTTGACAGGGGCAGGCACCGGCTCTCTCTTTTGCGGTTTCTCTTTCGGCGGCCGATGAACCGGGTGCCGGGGGACGATCTTTTGGATCTTACGCTTCGGCGCGGGTGTCTTCTCCCCGGCCGCTTTCGTCACCGGTTCGGGCTTGGGTGGCCGGGAAAGTTCTTTTTCAACCTTGGCGGGCGATGGTTTCCGGACCGCATCCAGAGTTACCGTGACCACCTGCCTGGGGCTCGCTTCCGGGATCGACCGCTGCAGCCAATCGCCGCCGGCGGCTAGAAGCAGGCCGTGCGCTCCCAAGGCCAACCCTGCGGCAAGCAACAACCGTCTCACGGCCCGGCATCCGCATCGGCCTGCAAAGAGATCCGGACGAGCCCCGCCTTCCTGATCCGGTCGAGCACCTCGAACAGCCGCTGATAGGAAAGGGAGCGGTCGGCAAACAGCAGGACCCCGGTTTCCGGCCCTGCCGCCTTCTGCTGCAGCACCTGTGTCAGGCGCGCAAGCGGCACCGCCTCCTTGTTGACCTGGATGGTGCCGTCTGCGGTCAGCGTCACGGCCAGCGGCAGCTCCTTTCCCTTCTCCGCGGCCGCAGATCGGGGGAGATTGACTGGCAGCCCTCTGTGCACTGCCATGGAAAGCATGGCATAGATAAAGAAGACGAGCAGCAGGAAAACGATGTCGATGAGCGGCAGCATCTCAATGCGGGGTTTCCTGCCCGCGGGGTGGTTCAGTTTCATGCCGCTCCGCCCGGTCCATTGGCCTGCATCAGCTTTTCATAGACAATCTCCAGGCTGGTGGCATATTTTTCGATGGTCAGGGCGGCGCTCTCCACCCGGTTGTTGAAATAGTTGTAAGGGAGGACCGCCAGGATGGCGATTCCCAGCCCGGCGGCGGTAGTGATCAACGCTTGGGCGATGCCGGCGGTGACCATTTGCGGCCGGTCGATTCCGGTGGCGCCGAGCATCTCGAAGGAAGTGATGATGCCGGTCACGGTCCCGAAGATGCCGAGCAGCGGCGCCACGGTGATCATGGTGTCGAGCACTCCCATGAAATGCCGCATCCTCTTGAGCTCGTCGCCGGCCGCCGCCTCCATCGCCTTGGTCATGGAAAATTCCCGATGGAGAATGCCACTTATCAGGATGCGGATCACGAAATCCTTGGAGCCGGCCACCTTGGTCCGGACTGCCTCCCATTCGCCGCTGCGGCAGAGCTCCAGCACTTCATCCACCAGGGCCGGGTTGCGATGAACCCCAACGGTCGACCAGAAGATGGCCCGCTCGATGATCACGGTGAGGGCCAGCACCGAGCAGAACAGAAGCGGATACATCACCGGGCCGCCCTGACTGAAGAATTCAAGCATCGCTTTCCTCTTTTTCCTGACGTTTTTCCTAAAAAGACAGGGAAACCCCGGCCAAGAAATTGATCTCAGGCGAGGGATAATATGCTCTGACTAAATTGCCGCTGCTGTCGTAGCCGACCACCCCGTAATCGGAATATTCCTTATCGAGGAGGTTATTGACGTTCAGATACGCGCTCATATTGCGCCAATTGTACTTGAGTTTGGCATTGAGCACCAGATAGCTGTCCATCTTCGGGAAGGCGTTGGCAAAATCGCTGATAAACCGCCGTTTACCTACATAGCTCCCGTTCAAGGCCAGAGAGAAGCCACCGGGCAGCGGCACCAAT
>JARRJE010000474.1:0-2010 GCA_037379765.1 Deltaproteobacteria bacterium | reverse complement strand
CCCTGCCCTCGCCACTTGCCCGTGAGCATCATCATGGCGCCGATCATCGCCGGGACCCCGGTGGTGTAGGAAATGGCCTGGGCATTGGTCTCCCGATAAGCCTCCTCATGATCGCAGACGTTGTAAATGAAAACCCTGCGACGATGGCCGTTCTTGATGCCCTCTAACAGGAAGCCGAAGCAGGTCTTGCCCTTGGTCACCGGCCCAAGGGAAGCAGGGTCGGGCAGCAAGGTCTTCAAAAACTTGAGGGGCACGATCCGGCACCCCTCGTAGTCCACCGGGTCGATGCGGGTCATCCCCACGTTTTCGAGCACCCGCAGATGGGTGAGGTACCGCTCCGAGAAGGTCATCCAGAACCGGATCCTTTTCAATCCCTTGATGTTCTTGGCGAGCGACTCCAGCTCCTCGTGGTACATGAGGTAGGCCTCCTTGGGCCCGATCTCCGGGAAGTCGAAGGCCATGTGCACGGAAAGAGGCTCGGTTTCCTTCCACTCGCCTTCTTCCCAATAGCGGCCCTTGGCGGTCACCTCCCGGATGTTGATCTCCGGGTTGAAATTGGTGGCGAAGGGATGGCCGTGCTCGCCGGCATTGGCATCCAGGATATCGATGTAGTGGATCTCGTCGAAATGGCGTTTCTGGGCATGGGCGCAGAAGATGTTGGTGACTCCGGGATCGAAGCCGCAGCCGAGAAGGGCCATGAGCCCCTTTTCCCGAAAGCGCGTCTGATAGTCCCACTGCCACTTGTAGCAGAATTTTGCCTCGTCCGGCGGTTCGTAATTGGCGGTATCGAGGTAATCGACCCCGGTTTCCAGGCAGGCATCCATGATGCTGAGGTCCTGGTACGGCAGGGCCACGTTCACAACCAGCTTCGGGCGGCAGCGCTTGATGAGCGCCACCGCCTCTTCGGTTTGATCGGCATCCACCTGGGCGATCTCAAAGGGGCGCGCGATCTCGCTTCGGATCTGCTCGCATTTGGCCAGGGTCCTGCTGGCCAGGCAGATTTCGCTGAATACTTCCGGAACTTGGGCGCATTTGTGGGTCACCACCCGGCCGACGCCGCCGGCCCCGATGATCAAGACTTTGCTCATGTTCTTCTCGTTCTCCTCTTGACGTTACCGTTTGGCTATGCTATTTCTTGGGCTTCACCGAATGCGGGGCCGTTAGCTCAATTGGTAGAGCAACTGACTCTTAATCAGTAGGTTCGGGGTTCGAGACCCTGACGGCCCACCAAAAAGAAATCAAAGGGTTAGGCAAGTTTGCTTAACCCTTTTTTTGTGGATTTTCGCTTATTGGTTCCTTTATGGCTTGCTGTAGGTCAGAACCACATCTCGGTCTTTATATCTTCCCTCTGTGCTTGGCGGCAAGAAAAAAGACTCTTTGTATTTCTTTTAGCTAGATCTTCCTTTTTTCTTGGGTAGCGCACCGCTATTATAAAGGTAGGAAATGTCATCTTGCCTGAACGTAACGGTAACACGCCGGGCGGCATATTATATATGCCCGTTCGGGTTTACCGCTTTGTTTGCGCTCCTGGTGATTAAATAATTTCTATAAAGAATCATCCCGTCTTTGAGAGATTCTCTTTGGCAATGATAATTTATATTTTCCTTTCACTCTTCCCTTCTTTTTTACGAGAGAAAAACACGAAATCCTGACCTCCCCGTCCTGCCCATAGGTACCCATACACATGCGGCGTATATATGTGCAAACACTTGAGCCAATTCTGCCCTCCTACGCTGCATTTACTCATGTCTTTTCATCCATAAAAAACGACTAAATCACTGGCGTTCCTGTAATTTTCGCCAGGCATGCATCTCCAGAAAACTGCCTTCCACACCGGCCTCCATTTCCTGAAACATCCTGAATGGAACGGTGAACGTCAAAATCTCCCTGTCAACAACCGAACGCTGTGAAATATCAAAAAAGCCTATCACGCTCCGGGGATTCTTTTTCTTTGCCTCTGCATACCCAAAAAGTATTGATTGGCATGCAGCACCAAAAGGTGCGGTAACA
>JARRJE010000473.1:0-2019 GCA_037379765.1 Deltaproteobacteria bacterium | reverse complement strand
GAACCGAACCTTAGGGATTTTCGGGTTCATTCCTTCAGCGTACTCGTAACGACCACGGATATTTTAACTCCCCCCAATGGAAAGTCTGAAAAATTATCTCCAAGTCCCTTATCTCTGCCAATCTTTTCCCAATATCCTCCGCAAGTTGTCCCTTGTAGCTGTCCTGGGGGGTTAACTCGGTAAAGATACCTTGACCTAGTGAGGAAACAAGACGTGAATGAATACTTAACGGAAGCACTTTCACCTGAGTTGTGTGCAACTAGAATCTTTGAGATCAGTGGCACAAAATTTGATCCTGATACTGCCGCTGACCTGTGGCCAAGAATTTTGCAACATAAATGGCTCATGTCAGAAAAACTGGGAAGGGATGTCGGCTTGCGCGTAGCCTGCATCGATTTCCTGGAAAATATGGAGCAGGCCGATAAAGAATATTTAGCCTATCAACGGAAAGATATCCTTGACGAGATGGGGGCGCAGACCATTGGCAAGGAAAGATGGGAAACTATCGCCGAATCCCAACCCCCCAAGCAGATAGTTCAGCGGAAAATCATCCTGCCGTTGACTAAGCATGACCTTTCGAAAAAGCATGGAGTTGTTCCTCCTAAGACGATTATTTTCTTTGGACCTCCTGGCACCGGGAAAACTCATTTTGCCAAAGCCATAGCCGGGGCCCTGTCTTGGTGGTTCATTGAGATCGCTCCCAGCATGCTCATGGTTGACGGTACCGAAAAGGTGGGAGCCAATCTACGCAACGTCATGGAAAAGTCACGAACCCTGGAAGAAGCCGTTATTTTTATCGATGAGTTTGAAGAGATCGCCGGCAGTCGGGATGAAGCCAGCCGGGTTGACAAGTCCATTACCAACGAATTTCTCAAGCAGGTTCCGCTGCTTAAAAACCAGGGTAACAATATACTCTTCATTTGCGCCACCAATTATATTAGACAACTCGATGCCGCACTGTTACGGCCGGGTAGATTTGATTGTATTATTCCAGTGGGTGGTTTGAATGAGGATGAGAGAGCAACTATTCTGGAACACTACCTCTCTAAGCTGAATACCGGGGAAGTTGATCTTGAGAGTTTAATAAAGATGACCTTTAGATTTACCCCGGCTGATATGGAATATCTCTTCCAGCAGGTTGCTCAGTTTGCCTTTGAACAGGAACTTGTTATGAAGCAAGATTATCGTGTAACAACGGATACCATTGTTGAAATTATGCCCAAAATCCATCCGTCTTTGACCGAAGAGGTCGTTATAGAGTTTGAAAAAGACAGCAACGCCTATTCTCGTTTTTGAAGGAGATACAAGAGGTTAGGATCAGCCAGAAAGCCAATATTTTCCGCCTACCGGAACTTTCTAATTTGCTCCCCCTGCACTAACTATATCAGCAAATCTTTCGATCACTGTCCTAACTATTTGATCCTTCGGGTTATGCTCTGAATATTGGAAAGGGGGGTTAGCCGAAGTCGGGGAAGGTATGACCTTTATGCAGCGCGTATTTCACCAGATCCGCAGTTTTTTGGAGGTTTAATTTTCTCCTGATATTAGACCGGTGGCAATTCACGGTATGGATACTGATGAAGAGAAGCTCGGCAATCTCCCGGCTCGATTTTCCCTCAGACAAAAGCTGTAATACCAAAGCTTCCCGCTTCGTCAGGGGGTTTTCGGGCCTAACCCTGCCTGCTACTATTTGCATCATCTGATCGGCAATCAAAGGTGATAAATAATTATTCCCATTTTGAATGGTCCTGATTGCAGAAATGAGATCTGAAAAGGCATTTTCTTTCAAAAGGTAGCCATTAACACCAATCTCTAAGGCACGATGGATAAATTGTCTGGATTTGATCATCGTCAGGATCAAAATCTTGACCGTGGGATAGCGCTTTTTAATATCCTCAGCTGCGGCAATACCGTTGAACCGGGGCATGGAAATATCAAGAAGGATCAGATCCGGGGTCGAGCTTTCTAAAAGCTTTAGAAGCTCTAATCCATCGCTGGCTTCTCCCACGACCTGCAAAT
>JARRJE010000472.1:0-3699 GCA_037379765.1 Deltaproteobacteria bacterium | reverse complement strand
TTCTACATTGGAGGCGCTTACAGGTGCCGTAGATGTTCGTGATCAGAGCGACCAGCTATACTGATGTATTCTGGTCGCTCTGAGCGCGGGCAGATGCGGTGCTTGTGGGCGCCTACTCGGTGGGATCAGGTCGGCTGGTATTTGAAGGAGACGCTCACTCGGGCGCGAAAGGCTTTCACCTTGCCGTCTTCGATCTTCATGTCGCATTTGGTGATCTCGGCAACCCGCAGGTCCTTGAGGGTCTTGCTCGCGGTCTCCACGGCGGTTTTTGCGGCGTCTTCCCAGGAGTTTTCACTGGTGCCCACGATTTCGATGATTTTGTAAACACTCATAGCGTCGTTCTCCTTGCCTGGGGATTGAGTCGGCCGTTCGGCCCACTGGGATAAGGGATTCGGGCATCCCGCTGGAAGGCGCTCTTCCCTCAAATTCATTACACAATGGCCGATTGCCGCTTGTCAAGCGGGGAAGAAATCAGGAGGGTCTTCACCAATTGTTGTCTGACGACGAATCGGTTGGCTTTTCGCGGTTTCTCGTGTAGCTTACCCCTGACCCGCCCTCGCCTAGGCTGACTCCGAGCAGGCCTTTCTCCTACAAAGGCAACCCAGGGTAAGCATCTCACATATCCACCGGATGCCAGCAGGGTGGGCCGCAGGAAGACGATCCTCTACCGATTACACCTTTTTCGGAACACGAGGGGAAGGAATGGACGCAATACTCAAAAGCATCGACGGCATCATGTGGGGACCGGCGACCATCATCCTGTTGGTGGGCACCGGAGTGCTCATGACCGTGCTGCTGGCCGCCATCCAGCTGCGCCGGTTCGGCTACGCCTGGAATCTCATCTCCGGCAAGTTCGACAACCCGCAGGACGAGGGGGAGATCACCCACTTTCAGGCCTTGAGCGCCGCTCTTTCGGCCACCATCGGTACCGGCAACATCGCCGGGGTCTGCACCGCCATCGCTTTGGGCGGGCCCGGGGCGGTATTCTGGATGTGGGTCACTGCGGTCTTCGGCATGGCCCTCAAATACGGCGAATGCCTCCTTTCTCTGAAATTCCGCACGATCCACGAGGACGGAACGGTGAGCGCCGGCCCCATGTACTACCTGGAACGAGGGCTGGGCCAGAAATGGCTGGGGGTGCTTTTCGCCCTGTTCGCCGCGATTGCCTCGTTCGGGATCGGCAACATGGTGCAGGCCAACTCAGTAGCCGAACCGGTGCAGACCTATTTCGGGGTCCCCAAAATCGTCTCCGGGCTGGTGATCGGTGCCCTGGTCTTTGCCGTGATCGTGGGCGGCATCAGGCGTATCGGCCACGTGGCGAGCAGGCTGGTGCCCTTTATGAGCATTTTCTACATCACGGGCGCGCTCATCGTGATCTTCAAGAATATCGGAGGGGTGCCCGCCGCCCTCAACCTCATTTTCCACGATGCCTTCACAGGTTCTTCGGCGGCCGGCGGCTTCGCCGGGGCTGCCCTGGCCCAGACCATCCGCATGGGGGTGGCCCGCGGTGTCTTCTCCAATGAGTCGGGGCTCGGCAGCGCCCCCATCGCCCATGGCGCTGCCCGCACCAAAGAGCCCGTGCGCGAGGGTCTGGTGGCCATGCTCGGGCCCTTTATCGACACCATCGTCATCTGCACCATGACCGCCCTGGTAATCGTTCTCACCGGCGCCTACCGGGGCGGCCTCACCGGTGCCGACCTTACGGCCCAGGCCTTCAATCTGGGGCTGCCGGTGCAGGGCGGCTACATCGTCGCCGTGGGCATCATCTTTTTTGCTCTCTCGACCGCGATCTCCTGGTCTTACTATGGCGATCGATCGGTGGAGTATCTTTTCGGGCCGCGGTTGGTGACCCCCTACCGGATCCTTTACTGTCTATTGGTGCCGGTGGGCGCCGCCGTGCATCTTGAACTGGTATGGACCATCTCGGACGTCTTCAACGCCATGATGGCCTGGCCGAACCTCATCGGCCCGATCCGGCCCGGGTAGCCCCCACTGGTCGGAACCAGGGATATCTGGAGAATTGAAGTGGGGCGCTTCAGGAAGCGGTAGGAAGGGCTATCTATCGAGGCAGCCGGTGATGCATTGCTCGCACTCGTTCTTGCGGGTGGAACCGGTCCGGCAGAAATTTTTGAAATGATCGATCCATTCCTGGCCGCCGCGGGGGCAGGCCTCCATGAAACTAACGAAATGGATGAGCCGCTCGATGATCTCCCGAGGAGCAGCGTGCTCGACCTTGCAGGCACCCTCCTCGGCCAGCTTTTCATCCACCGCCAGCACCTTGATGAAAAATTCCTTGAGCGCCTCGTGGCGCCTGATGATGTCCTCGGCCACCTTCTGGCCCCTGGCGGTGAGGGTGATCACTTCATAAGGGGCGTAATTGATGAGCTCCTTCTGGGAGAGGGAGCGAAAGGCCTCGGTGACCGAGGAGCGGCTCACCTTGAGCCGGCTGGCGATCTCTTTGGCGCGGGCCACCTTTTTCTCCTGGACGATGTGATAAATGGCTTCGAGATAATCTTCCAGGCTGGCGCTCAAATCCATGATGGCGGTCATCGGCTCTTTTCCTAGTCGTAGGGTTGAGACGTTCGGCATTTGGGAACAAATTTCGACGAGCCCAATTTTGTTCGGAGTTCAAGAAACTGTCAAGCATTTTGGGAGAAGATGAAGGCGGGCTCGATGTTCAAGGTGAAAGGCTCGAGGCCAAAGACTGACTCCCGAGGTTCAAGAATCGGAGTTGGAGACAAAAGCAGAATGGTTTGAGCTTCAAGTGCAGCGTTCCTCCAAATTGATTCGCTCCTCACCGGGCGGAAGCGATGGCCGCGTAAACGGCGCGGATAATTTCTGCAGAGACTTTGGCCATGGCTTGGCTCATCGCGGCGGCCACCGCTTGGGGGTCTTTGCTGGCGGCGGGTTCGCGTGCCGAAAAGGTTTTCTGAAAAACGATCTGTTGGCTGATGTTCTTTTCCTGCGGAGCCAGGAGGGTGACTTCGAGGGTGAGAACCGCCAGCCACTGCTTTTTCTCATCCCATTCCAAGAATTCTTCCACCGAACCCTCGAGGGCATATTCGCTGAGGCGCCCTCCCTCCTCGGTGAAGATGGCCTTGAAAAGGCCGCTGCGCTGAAAGTCCCTTGCCAGGAAATCCCGCACCAGCCTGTCCGGCTTGGCCCGCCATCGGTAGTAAGCATATGCATTGCGGGCATAAGATTCATTCCGGTAGATGATCTGGTCGCTGTCGTAATCCGGCGAGGAGGTGAAGTGTTCTACCTGCAAGGTGACCGGCAGGGGGGAAAGACCAGGAAATTCGGGAGGCGGGTACTCCAGGGTGAAATAATTGATTTCCTGGGAGGACTGTTTGAGGTTGATGCAGGCGGGCAGGAGTAGAGCGACCAAAAGCAGAAGGAGTGGCAGAGCGGTTTTTCCGGCCATGGATCGTCCTCCAAGTGGTTATTGGGGAAGTTTCCGAGGGGGTGGCGCTCCGCGGAAAAGCAGCTGCGAGGGTTGGTTGGCGAACTCCTCCACAGCACGATTCAGATTTCCGGTGGCCTGTTCGAGGTTGCGGCCGATTTTCCGGAGCTGCCGGTTGAGTTGAACAAGGGATTGGCCGGTATTCGCGGCGATATTGGATGTCTCCTGGGTGAACTGGTTGAGGTGGGCCATTGCGTCCTTGAACTCGGCGAGCGCTTGCTGCACCTGCGGCTGCT
>JARRJE010000471.1:0-3376 GCA_037379765.1 Deltaproteobacteria bacterium | reverse complement strand
CCAACCTTCGGTTCATCTCTTCCAGATAAATCTGCCGCTGGGAAAGTTCCTCATAGGCTTGCGACAGCTCCCCGGTTCGTCGGTCGACCGTATCCTCCAGGGTTTCCTTCATTGTATTGATGGTATCGAAGGCCTTCCCGAGCTGGGCCACCAGCTTATTGTATGTACCGCTCAGTATGGACAGTTGGTCCCCGGTGTCAACGTCGACCCCCTGGGACCGGACTTCATCGATCAGACGGTTCAAGGGCTTGGTCACCTCAAGGACCACCAAATAGGTGATCAGGGCGCCGATTAAAAGAATGAAAATTCCGATCGCGAAATTTTTGACGAGAAGCTCGCGGATGCCTTGCCGTAGCTGCCTCCTGCTCATGGCCACCTGCACGAAACCGATTTCTTGCTGTTTCACGGCAGATGAATCGGGGAAATAGAGCGCCTCTTCGGAAGAATAAGAGGAAACACGGACCACTTCCCGAAATAAGAGCTCTCGATCTCGTTTCTGATACGGAGATCCTTCAGGCGCAGCGAGTCGGCCTGTGGAGAGTTTAGCCGGGTTTAATAGGCCGGTCGGAGAGGTTCCGTGGCGGTGCTTCTGGACGAGAAGTTTCCCTTTCAGATTGTAAACCGCGACCCAATCCACGCCCTGCTGCCGCAGAATAGCCTCCACGGGGGCCTGCAATTGTGCTTTGTCTTCCGAAAAGACGCCCAGTTTTACATTATGGGCGAGAACCCTGGCCAGGACTTTGCCGTTTTGAATGATCTGCTGCTTAAGGTTTTCCTTCTGCCACTGGAAAAAGACGAGATTCAACAGGCCGGAGATGAGGACGATGGCAGCAAGAAAACTGACATAAATCTTGAGAGAAAAATTTTCCCTGAGGCGCTGCCGTATGCCGAAAAGCTTCATCGTTTCTCCTTCAAAGATCCGGCGGCAAAGGCCTCCGGATTATAATCGCGGCCCAATTTGTCAAGGACCTTGTCATTGACCTCGATTCTGACCTTGTCGGACGAAACTGGCGGCAGCGCATTGACATTTCCGCCCTGAAGGATCTTCCAGGTCAGTTCGCCGGCCTTTTTGCCCATGGCGGCCAGATCAAAGGTGACCGCCACCGCCGCTCCTTCCTCGAGATACTTTTCGGAGAAGCTCAAAACAGGTGCTTTTTCAATGAGTGAAAAAAGAAGTATTTTTTCCAAGGTCTGGGGAGTCAGCACCGTCAGGTCGGGCAAGATCCAGAAAGAATCGATCTTGCCGCGCAGATTGGCGAGCAGTTCCGGCACTTGTTTCGGGCTTCGTGCCTTTTCCGCCAGAAGTTCGATGCCAAGTCTTGCCGCTGCCGCCTGTGCTTTGGCATTTGCGTCAGGCAAAACGGCAGTAAGCCCTGCCAGCTGGCGCGCGGGCGGAATCGTCATCTCGACTCCCGTCACCTTCTTGCGCCCCCTGACGATCGGTTTCGGGTTCGGCACAAGAAGATAGACGATTGGTCGATCAGTCTTCAGAACGGTTGCAAAAGCAAGGGCCTTGGCGCCAATGGCCACCAGCACCTCGGGATGTTCGACTTCGATGGTGTGCCGCAGAAGCTGCAGATCATCTTCCTCGCTCAAGATGAAGAGGCTCAAGTCGGTCGGCTGAATACTTTTGGAACCGCGGGAAGGAATCCGTTCCGTAAGAATCCGGTCGAATCCCAGCCGGGCCTGCTCATAGGGAATCAGCCGGGAGCTTTGCAGCACCACGACCTTCGAGCCGGCGAAGGCAGGCCCCACCAGGCAGAAAAAGGAGGCGGCGAGAAGAAGAATGTTATTAACGAAGCGGCGCACTGGTACTCTGCGGAAAAAGCGTTTGCCGAAGAATTTTCGAAAAAACGGAACGGCAGCATCCATTTTTTATTTCGATGGATTTTCCGGATGAGGCCCCCGATAAGACAAAAAGAAGAAAGGTAATTTATCGAATCGAATAGTACCAGATTTTACAAAATATACCCGTATTTTTGAGTTGGTTTTTCTTCCATCTTGCTGATTTTTCCAATGCTATTTAGTTTGAAAAGCCGCCCATTCGATGCGGAGACGGCGAAAAGGTATTTCCCAAAACGATTCGAGATAACGAAGGTGGTAACGCGATTATCTCTTCCGATCGTAACTTTTAAGGATCAAGAAAGAGAACCAATAACCGGAAAAATTCGAGTTCGCTTCGGCAATGGACTCGGGTCGGCTGGTAAGTTCTACTTCGCATTTGAAGGGCCAAAACGGCCGCTGACAATAAAAAGAGCATTTTTTTATCCAAAATTTTTCGGTTATGGTAGATTCCTCCTCCGGAAGTGCCGTTCATGTCAATAAAACATCAAGAGACCGAATCTAGGAATTTTCATGAAGTTACGGGCGTTGGCCATCGTGGGGGTGCTTCTGTGCTGGGTATCTGCGACTCCTGCGGCAGGGTCGGAGGGAACGAACAATAATGGGGCAACCGCCGATGAAACGGCGCTCATGAATCTCTATTTCGGCAAAGAGCAGCTGGTGGAGGTTGCCACCAGTTATCCCAAACCCATCTCCCAGGTGGCCGAAGACGTGACCGTGGTCACCGCCGAGGAGATCGAAGCCATGCACGCCCACTCGGTGGCCGAGGTCCTGGAGCGGGTGCCCGGGGTGTTTGTTACATTTCATGGGCGGGGAGAGCCAGGCATCGGATCCGGCTTGAGCATTCAAGACTCGGATTACGAACATGTCCTGGTGTTGGTGGACGGCATCCGCTGGAATTCGGTTGACGTTGATTTTCCCGAGACTAACGACATCCCGGTAAATATTATCGACCGCATCGAGGTGATCAAGGGCGCGGCCTCCTCCACCTGGGGCTCGGCTCTGGGCGGGGTGGTGAACATTATCACCAAGAAGACCGGCACCGACGCCCGCCCCCACGGCTTTGCCCAAGTGGGGATCGGGGAGCACGGAACACGGTCGTATCAGGGGGAAGTGGCCGGCGGCCTGAGTGATTTCGGTTATTACCTCTATGCAGGGCGGGAAGAAGCGGACGGCATTCTTAATAATCGGTTCTTCGACTCAAAAAACCTGTTCGGCAAATTTTCTTACGAGCTCTCCCGCACTCATTTCAGCGGCGAGATCGGCTTCAGCCAGCCGGAGAACCGCTACACCTATGTGCTCAGGCCCGATCTGGGCTCCTGGGCGGATTTCACCGATATCAGTGAGGGCAGGGCTCTTTTCTATTCCGTGGACATGGCAAACGATCTGACCGATTCCCTCCACTTCTATCTCCAATATTACGGCCGGGAGAATGATTATACAACCAGCGACCTGGCGGCTTCTACCGGCGATCTGTTCACCAAAACCACCGCCGAAGGCGACCAGCGGGGCGTCAATTCCCGCCTGGCCTGGG
>JARRJE010000470.1:0-2035 GCA_037379765.1 Deltaproteobacteria bacterium | reverse complement strand
CTTGCCTTTGATTACTCCAGATCGAGGTAGGTGTACCCTTTCAGCCCCCGCTCGTACTCCTTTAACAGCCGTATCGCTTCGCTCGGCGTCAGGCGGTCGTCGCGTATAGCCCGATCGAACCGGGCCTTCATCTTCCTAGAGAGATCATTGTCCGTGTACTGCACCAGGGCCAGCACCCGGCCCATGTTGGTTCCCTTGATAATCTCTTCGATATACCAGCCTTCATCCTCATCCTCATCCAAGAAAACGTGCGCCTCGTTGACCCGACCGAACAGGTTGTGCAGGTCTCCCATGATGTCCTGGTAGGCACCGGTGAGAAAAAACCCCAGATAATAAGGCTCACTGTTGAGGCTGTGCAGCGGCAAGGTTTCCGCCCCTTCTTCGTAGAGATTGATGAATTTGGCCACCTTGCCGTCCGAGTCGCAGGTGATGTCCACCAGAGTGGCCCGCCGGGTGGGACGGGTGTCAAGGCGATGCAGGGGCATGATCGGGAAAAGTTGGCCGAACCCCCAGTGGTCGAGAAGCGACTGGAAGACGCTGAAGTTGCATAAGTACTGATCGCTGAAGCGGCTCGCCAGCTCCACGATCTCCTCGGGCACGTATTCGGCGCCCTGGTAAAGCTTCATTACCTCGCTTGCGATCAGCCAGTAAAGCTTCTCCACCTCCGCCTTCACTTCGAGATCGATCAGCCCCAGGCCGAAATGAGTCTGGGCCTCCTCCTTGAGGTGCACTGCCTCATGGTAGGCTTCCAACGGATTGTCCGGATTGATCTGCTCGTAAGTATCCCAGGCGTCTTCTACCAGTTTGTGGTCGCTCTCCGGCTTGACCGGGGCGAGATTATCCGGGATCTTCTTGACGTGGCCGAAGGTCTCCACTACCAGGACCGAGTGGTGGGCCACCAGGGCCCGTCCCGATTCGCTGATCACTATCGGGTGCGCCACCTCCTCGGCGTCGCAGATGTCCATGATGTTGTAAATGATGTCCCGGGCATATTCGGTAAGAGAGTAGTTGACCGAGGAGTGGAAGGTGGTGCGGCTGCCGTCGTAGTCCACCCCAAGGCCGCCGCCCACGTCGATGTATTCGAGCTCGTGGCCGATTTTTTTGAGCTTGGCATAGAACATGGCCCCTTCGCGGACCGCTTTCTTGATGGTGAGAATGTCCGGCACCTGGGAGCCGATGTGGAAGTGGACAAGCTTCAGGCAGTGGGCCATGCCCGCTTCCTTGAGCCTCCGGGAGACCTCCAGGATCTCATGTGTGGCCAGCCCGAACTTGGCATCCTCGCCGCCGCTCATTTCCCACTTGCCGGTGCCCCGGGTCATTAGCCGCACGCGCAGGCCGATGAGCGGCTCCACCTTCAGCTCTCGGGCCAGCTCGACGATCTGGCCGACCTCTTCGGTCTTCTCAACCACCAGGATCACTTTCTTGTCGAGCTTGATCCCCACAAGGGCGGTCTTGATGAACTCGCGGTCTTTGTAGCCGTTGCAGATGATGAGACTTTCCGGGTCCTCGTGGACGGCAAGCGCCGCGAACAGCTCGGGCTTGGAGCCGACTTCGAGCCCGTGGTGATAGCGGCGGCCGGCATCGACAATCTCCTCGACCACCTCCCGCAGCTGGTTCACCTTGATGGGATAGACCCCGCGGTAGCAGGACCGGTAGCCGAACTCCTCGATGGCGCTTTCAAAGGCCTGGTTGAGCCGCTCGACCCGGTTGCGAAGGAGGTCCTGGAAACGGATGAGCAAAGGGAAGTGGAGCCCCTTGTCCACCGCTTCGCCGATCACGTTGACGATGGGGATGCTCGGCCCTTGCTCCTTCAAGGGGGCCACGGTCACCCGGCCTTGATCGTCGATATCGAAATAGCGGATGCCCCAGCGGTGGATGCCGTAAAGCTCCCGGGCGTCATCGATGCTCCATGAGCTCTTTTCTTGCGGTTGCATCGTATTCGGGCTCCTAGCCCTTTCTAGAGAGGGCATGCGTTATTGGGGGGCGTGGTGGCCGGCAGTCGCCATCAGTGGCGGGATACTGCCGGGCAAGTGCC
>JARRJE010000469.1:0-2039 GCA_037379765.1 Deltaproteobacteria bacterium | reverse complement strand
GAGGCGAAGGGCCAAATACTGAAACCTAATACATCAAGTCTAACCGCAAGGAGGGAGCATGAATCGCATGACCAAAAGCTGCTGGGGGGCGCTTTTACTGATGCTGTTCACCTTGGGCCTGCCGGCCTGCCAGCAGCGAACCGCCGATACCCCGGAAAACCGACTGGAGGCAGCAAGAGCATATCAGCGGGTCTCGCCTCTCAAAGTAACCCTTGATGATGCCATCAAGGAGCTGGCTACGCAATTGGCCCCCGACCAGCGGAGTGACTTCATCCAGTTCATGCGGATGAAAATCAGCTCCGAAGCCGTGGAACAGAAGGCCGTGCAGGCCATGGCCAATCATTTCACCGTCCGGGAAATCCGGGCGCTCACCAAGTTTTACAGCAGCCCCGAAGGCAGGGCGATCAATGAGAAATACGGAGATTACATGAACGACCTCATGCCGGTGATCCAGTCCCAACTGGCTCAGGCAGCCAAAGCCTGGCTGGCGCAGCAGCAACAAAAGGACCAGGAGCAGCAGGCCCAGCCGGAGCCCCCGGCATCACCGCAGGAGCCCGAGGGCAAATCCTCGCCGGCCACCCCCGAAAAGGGCGGCAATCAGAACAAGAAAATGTAATAGCCATTCTCCAAAACGGCCGGTTGATCGCGGCCGTCTTCGACCAAAAAGAAAAAGGGCTGCGGCCTTGCGGGCTGCGGCCCTTTTCATTGATAAGTTGCCATGATCATAGAAGAACAACGCCCAATGCTGCGTTTTCTCATCGTCTTGACCATTGCCTCGGTTGCCGGTCTACAGGCCTGGATGATCCTGTTCAACAACTTTGCAGTGGATGTCGCCGGGCTCAATGGCCAGCAAGTGGGCGTTATTCAGTCGGTACGGGAAATTCCGGGCTTTCTGGCCCTGTTGGCCATTTACGTGATGCTGGTCCTCCGCGAGCATCGCCTCTCCGCCCTCTCCATTGTCCTCCTGGGAGCAGGCACTGCCGCAACCGGCTTTTTCCCGACCTATTTGGGACTATCACTCACCACTTTGATCATGAGCTTCGGGTTTCATTACTATGAAACCACCAATCAGTCCCTCACCCTCCAGTATTTTGACGATACCACCTCTCCTCTGGTCTTCGGCCGGCTCCGGAGCTTGGCCGCTGCCGCCAATATCGCAGCCGGCCTGCTGATTTTTCTGTTGGGTGGTTTTCTGAGCTACAAGGCCATGTACCTGAGTTTGGGAGGAGCTGTGATAGTCGTGGGGTTCTGGGCCTTATTCCAGGATCCCACCCACACCAATCTCGTGCCGCAGCACCGCCGCATGATTTTCCGGCGGCGGTACGCACTCTACTACTTCCTCACTTTCATGGCCGGTGCCCGGCGCCAGATCTTCATCGCCTTTGCCGTCTTCCTGCTGGTGAAGATCTTTCATTTTTCGGTGCAGGAAGTGACTGTGCTTTTTGTGGTCAACAATATCATCAATTATTTTCTGAGCCCTTTGATCGGCAAGGCAATCATCCGTTTCGGCGAACGCCGGGTCTTGAGCGTGGAGTATGGCGGCCTGGTTCTGGTCTTTCTCACCTATGCCTTCACCCACTCAAAAATAGTTGTCTCTGTGACGTATATCCTCGATCATATTCTGTTCAATTTCGCCATCGCCATCCGGACCTACTTCCAGAAGATCGGCGATCCACGGGATATCGCCCCGAGCATGGCGGTAGGATTCACCATCAATCACATCGCTGCTGTGGTCATGCCGGTGATTGGCGGCCTGTTGTGGATGGTGGATTATCGGATTCCTTTCATCGCCGGCGCAGCGCTGAGCGTCGTTTCCATGGCTGCCGTCCAAAAAATTCCCCGGCTGGCTCACAGCACCTGATCTCATACCGGAGCGGTTGTTCCCCTTATCTGCTCGGACAAGATCCATTGAGTCAGACCCGGCGGTTGCCCAAAGATAAAGCCCTGAAGGCTTTCCGACGATTATCCGGAAAAAGTCCCTGATACAAATCTTTCCTTCCAATCCAACCCCTTCTTTTTCATACATCTTTGCCGCTAAC
>JARRJE010000468.1:0-2039 GCA_037379765.1 Deltaproteobacteria bacterium | reverse complement strand
CTTTTTTCCGGTCATTACCGGAGTCCTTTGCCGGGCCCCACTGGAAAAGGAACTGCTTTGGAAACCATCCTCATTGTCGATGATGACCAAATGGTCCTAAGCGCAACCAGAGAGCTGCTCGAATTGTCGGGATACGAGGTGCTGAGCGCGGAAACCGGCAGTGAGGCGCTGGCCTTGGTGCAGGAGCCGGAAACCGAGGTCGATCTCATCCTGCTCGATCTGTCGCTGCCGGACATGGGTGGGCTGAATCTGCTGCCGCAACTGACCTCGCTCCGGCCTGGGCTCAAAGTCGTCGTCTGCACCGGCAGCTTCGAGGGAAATCCCTTGAAACTCGGCAGGCATCCCTCGATCAAGAGCGTCCTTCAGAAGCCATTTAATCTCACGACCCTTCAAAAGACGGTGCGGGACGCTCTCGCCGCCTAACCTCTTCCCTCTCTCTCTCTTTCGGTATTCACCTTTCCGGCGAGTTGCCCGCAGGCGGCGGAGATATCAGCGCCGCGGCTGGCACGCAGCAACACGGTATATCCAGCATTCCACAAAATCTGCTGAAAGGCGGCGATCCGCTCTTCGGGCGGCCGCCGGAAAGGCAGACCAGGATCCTCGTTGCAGGGGAGGAGGTTTATCTTGCAACGGATGCCGGCGAGTTTCCTGGCGAGCAGTCGGGCGTCCGCATCGGAATCGTTGAGACCGGCAATGAGAGTATACTCGAACATGATCCGCCGGCGCTTGGCCAGGGGATAATCCCGACAGGCGGCCAGCAAGGCCTCGATATCGTACGTTCTGTTGATCGGCATCAGCTCGGAGCGGATTTCATCCCGGACGCTATGCAGGGAAACAGCAAGATTGACCCCGGCCTTTTCCCCCAGCTCCCGCATTTTCGGCACCAATCCGCAGGTGGAGACGGTGATCCGGCGACTGGAGAAATCAAGCCCCCGCTGGTCCATCAGGATCTCGAGGGCGGGAAGCAGATTCTCCAGATTGGCCAGCGGCTCGCCCATGCCCATGAAGACCAGGTTGCTCAGACGAGCCCCTCTGATAAACAGTTCCCCATTGACCGCATAGACCTGATTGACGATCTCCGCCGGGCGCAAATTCCGCAGGAAGCCCATGGTGCCTGTGAGGCAGAACCGACAGCCCATGGCGCAACCCGCCTGGGAGGAGACGCACAGGGTGAGCCGATCTTCCTCCGGGATGAGAACGCTTTCAATCACGGCGCCATCGGCTAGGCTGAAGGCGTATTTCCTGGTGCCATCTCGCGACGCCTCCACTGCTTTCGGCTGCAAGCGGCTGAAGGAGGCGAGCTCAGGGAGCCGCGCCCGGAGATCCTTGGCCAGGTCGGTCATTTGGCTGAAGTCGGTCACCCCGGGGCGATAGAGCCAGGAAAAGATTTGGCGGGCCCGATAGGCGGAAAGCCCCAGGTCCTCTGCAAACGAGGTCAGCTGCGGCAGAGTGAAGTCGCACAGATCAGGCTTGGCCGCCCGGATAGCCTCCGGGAACGGGGTAGGTTTGGTGAGATTCATTTCGGTACAATAGGCACGCCGCCTCGCCATTGCAAGGAAAATGCATCCTTCTTATCGGCGGTTCTGGACGGTCGCCAGTCCTTCTGGATATAGAAATGGAGTGGCGGAAAGGTGCCACAATGTGGTACATGGTATAGAATTGGAAAATATTTCACGAACCCGAGCAGGAGGAAGACCGTGGCAGAAGACAGGGAATATGATTTCTTCACCGATGTAATCCATGCCGGCCGGCAGGCGGGCGAATGGCAGGGCGCCACCCTCCCGCCGATTTTTCAAACGGCATCACACCAGCACTTGACCGCAGAGAATTTGAGCGCTGCCTTCGGCGGCCAAAACGCCGATCACATCTACATGCGGTTGACGAACCCCACCAACCGGGCTCTTGAGGAAAAGCTTGCCATCCTCGAAGCAGGGAAAGGGGCGGTGCTGATGGCCTCGGGGATGGACGCCATTTACAACGGATGTATGGCCCTGCAACGTGCGGTCGATGAATTCGTGACAGGCAAAGCCCTGTTCATG
>JARRJE010000467.1:0-2040 GCA_037379765.1 Deltaproteobacteria bacterium | reverse complement strand
CTGGCGGCAAGCGGGCTTGCCGTGCAGGCGGCGCCGGCCCTGATCGGGCTGGCGCCCGTCGTCATCTGGGTGGCAGGGATTCTCATCGGTTGGCGCTTCAACCGCAGCCGGTTGGTTTTTGCCCTCGTTGTACTCGCCCTCGCCAATCAAGCCCTCCTTCTGCTTGGCAGAAGGCCGGACTGCGGACACTTTGTCCACCAGGCGACATCCCTGCTAGTGCCGCTCAATCTCTTAGGCATTTTCCTGATCCGCGAACGCGGCATAATGGGAGGATGGGGACTGGGGCGCCTGCTGGCCATCCTCCTGCAACCCTTGGCGCTGGCCGCTCTCTATCTGACCTTTCCGGCGGCAATGGCCGCTTTTTTCGATTATCCGCTCCTTACTTTCCCCTTCCTGAAATCGGCCCCGTTGCCCCAGCCGGCGCTGCTCGCCTTCGGAACGGCTTTGCTCCTGTTCTGGCTATCCCTGCTCCGGCGCCGAGGGATACTGGAAAACGGCTTCTTCTGGGCAACGCTTACGGCAGGCACAGGCCTGCTCGTTCTCCCCGGACCGCAGGCCCCCGTCTATTTCGGGATGGCGGGGCTTATTCTTATTGTGGCGGTGATCGATTCCGTTTACAGCATGGCCTTCCGTGACGAGCTCACCGGCCTGCCCGCCCGGCGGGCTCTAAACGAGGCCATGATGAGGCTGAGAGGCAAATATGCGGTAGCCATGCTCGACATCGACTATTTCAAGAAATTCAACGATACATACGGCCACGATGTGGGCGACCAAGCTCTTTGCATGGTGGCAGCCAAAATGGGGAAGGTGGGCGGAGGCGGCCGCGCCTTTCGCTACGGCGGCGAGGAGTTCACCATCCTTTTTCCCGGGAAGTCGGCCAGGGAGGCGGCCTTCTTTCTGGAGGAGCTACGGCAGATCATCGCCACGGCAGGCTTCATCATCCGGGGGAAGAACCGCCCTCGGATCAAACCCAAGAAACTCCAGGATGTCCGCGGATCCCGCCAAAAGGTGTCCATCACCGTCAGCATCGGGGTAGCCGGGGCCGGGGGCCGGACACCCGAACCGCAGGAGGTGCTCGAGGCAGCCGATCAAGCTCTTTACCGGGCCAAAAAAATGGGCCGAAACCAAGTGGTTTGCTGAACCACCGGAATCCTACGGAACGTAGCAAGACCACGGGCTACAGGTGATCGCCATAAAAAAAGCCGGCATGGGCCGGCTGGTCATGGCAGGAAATAAAGGGGCTTAGTTGGGGAAGGCCATCAGCTGAAGGCGCGTGACGGCATTTTGTCGAATAAGCTCTTCCAGTTGAAGTCGCTGGCCGGCGGAAAGCTCGCCGAACTGAATGCTGCGGCGGCGAACCGCCAGGGAGCGGTCGGGGCAGTCGTGCTCCACCTCGCAATCGGAAACAATCTGGTATGGCAACTCAACAATTGAAGTTCCGTAGCCTTCGATAAGAATATCCAGGGTGGGAGAGGATTCCGGCCATTTCTTGCGGTCGACGTAGCGCCAGGAGAGACCGCCAAGGCTGATATCAGTGATCAGACCGGGGCGAGCAGCATTCACAACGTAAGCACCGGGTTTGAGACTGAACCGGGGATGGTTCCTGCGTTCGGCGAGATCCGGGCTGATAGTCATCTCTCATCCCTCCCTAAAAATCGAACTTGTTGAAAAAATTACAAAAAGACGATATTACAGTCACGCAGTTGAAAATCTATTCTATTTTGTTGTTTCTTGTCAAGAAAATGATTCTATCCGGCCGAGAGTCGTATTGACTCCTTGCTTTTTCGGTAACGGATGCTACTTTTGCTGACAGGCGACGCCAGAGAATCATCCCTTTTCAGAAGGAGCCCATGTCGATGAGCAGCAACGAACCAAACAAGATCATTTACTCCATGATCGGAGTGAGCAAGTTTTACGACAAGAAGCCGGTCCTCAAGGACATCAATCTTTCATATTTCTACGGGGCGAAGATCGGGGTGCTCGGGCTGAACGGCTCGGGCAAGAGCTCTCTGCTCCACATCTTAGCCGGCAGTGACGCGG
>JARRJE010000466.1:0-2042 GCA_037379765.1 Deltaproteobacteria bacterium | reverse complement strand
AAAAATTACCAGCCGAACCAGCCTCGAGGAGCTGAGCAAACGTTTTCATCTCTATCCCGAGACCGCGAAAGGCGAGATGGTGGAGGATGGTGTGGCAACCATGCGCAAAGCAATCCGGATCCAGCCTGAAGGGAGGGCTGATGTTTTCAAGATTTCCTACGAAGGCAAGAATCCTCAACAGGTTATGCAAGTCACCAATGCGTTGGCGGCCAAGTTCATCGAGGAAAATCTCAGATTTCGGGCGGAATGGACAACCGACAACTTGGCTTATGTGCAAAATGAGCTGAAGATGGCCAAGAAAACGCTGGATAAGAAAGAAGCCGCGATGCGTGACTATAAGCTGAAATATTACAATGAGATGCCCCAACAGCGGGATACTAATATGGCAAGGCTCAATGCACTCCAGAATCAATACCAGAACTTGCAAAACAGCATCCAAGATCTGGAGAGGACACGAGTTCTCGTTCAGGAGCAAATCACCCTTCGACAAAAATTGCAAACGTCCTCTGGTGGAGAGAATCTGCTTTCAACAGATAACAGCTTCCTCGGGCTGGCGGATGCCAAACGCAAGCTCATCCTCCTCCAAGGTCGGTATACCGACCGGCATCCCGATATCATCCGGCTCAAAGCCCTCATCAAAGAGCTGGAAAGAAGCGCGGCAGGTTCATCGGCATCAACGGGTCGGGATTTGTCGAACGGGGAGTTCGGATTGCAGATCCAAAAAATCGACATGAACATCAAGGACTTGCAACTAGAGATGGCCCGGATACAAAAGCAAATGAAGAGGTATCAGGACTGGATTGATGCAGCACCGGTTCGTGAAGCCGAATGGGCATCTCTAACCCGCGACCACGATGAATTTCGAAAATATTACGAGAATTTGGTTTCCCGCAGCCTCCAAGCCGAATCTGCTGAGACCTTGGAAAAACAACAGAAGGGGAGTCAATTCCGGATTGTGGACCCGGCCAGCTTTCCGGATAAACCCTTTCGTCCTAACTTTCTCAGGTTCATGCTGGTCGCTGTGGCATTGGGCCTCGGTCTTGGTGGCGGGGTTCCTTTTCTCCTGGAATCCTTTGATACTTCATTCAAAGATGCTTCCGACCTGGAGAAGTATCTCGGTCTGCCGATAGCTTGCTCGATCCCGCTTATTCATACCGAAAAGGAAAAGCGACAGCTCAAAATAAAAAACAACCTGTGGGCAGCGGCTTTTGCGGCAGCGGTAGTAATCATTACCAGCGGCATCATTACCTTATGGTACACACAACTTATTATCATTTGAGAAATCAATACAACAATTAGGGGGCAGGTAGTGGGAAAGGTATTTAAAGCGATAACCAAAACGACTCCTGCAGAGAATCGGAAAGGTGCCAGGGCACGACTCGTTCCCGAATCGGTGGAAACAATTTCTGACGAAAACGGCTCGGCTTCAGCCCGCTCGGTACCGGAGAGTAAACGATCCGTTGTGGTGAGAAAGAGAAAAACCGAACCCGTCCTCGATAAGATCTCTGCTCTGGACGACAAACTGATTGCCGTGAACGACTCCTTTTCGCCGGTGGCAGAGAGTTTCCGCCATCTTCGCACAAAGCTCCTTCATCCGCAGGCAGGAAAAGCCGCCCCCAGGAGCATTTTGGTCACAAGCGTTGCGCCCAATGAAGGGAAGGGATTTATTGCGGCCAATCTGGCCGTCACCATGGCCCAGGGAGTGGAGCAGCATGCCCTTCTCGTGGATTGCGATCTCCGTCGCCCTTCCCTGGCAGCCCTGTTTGGCCTTACTAACGAGGAAGGGTTGGCCGATCACCTGCAGGATGGTGCCGATCTTTCTTTGCTCATCAGGAAGACCGATATCCCCAAGCTGTCCATCCTCCCTGCCGGCCCCCCGCCCGACAACCCTTCCGAATTACTCGATTCGGAGAAGATGGTAATGGCCATCGCCGAGTTGATGAGCCGCTATCGAGACAGGTTCGTCATTTTCGATAGCCCACCCATGCAAGCGGCCTCAGAAACGGCCGTGCTCGCTCAGCATGTCGACGGAATTGTTTTGG
>JARRJE010000465.1:0-2960 GCA_037379765.1 Deltaproteobacteria bacterium | reverse complement strand
CATCATCCAGGAAGCGTTGCAGCAGACCGGCAAAGAGGGAATTAACGTGCGTTTCGTGGCGCAGAAGGCCGCGGCTAGTCCCGATGATGAGGAGGAGGAAAAGAAGGGAGAGGCGGCTCAATTGCGCCTTCCCACCATTTCCCGGGCCCGATCCTTCATTCGGACCCTCCATCCCCGCTATACCTTTGAAGAATTCGTAGTGGGAGAGAGCAACGCCCTGGCCCATTCGGCCTGCCAGGCCATCGCCAACGGCGACACTTCCCTGAGTTGCTGTCTTTATATCGAAGCAGGTACCGGCTTGGGCAAAAGCCACCTCACGCATGCCGTGGCCCATCATATCATGAGCCACGCCCCGGCCACTCGTCTTCATTATGTCAACGCGCAGCAGCTCACCGCGGAAATGGTCCGCCACCTGAAGAACAACGCCATGGAGCGTTTCAAGGAGAAGTACCAGAAAGAGTGCGATGTCCTTCTCATGGAAGACGTGCATGCCCTCGCCGGTCGAACCCGAACCCAGACAGAGCTTGCCGAGACCATCGATTCCCTCATGGAGGTCGGAAAAGTCATCATCCTCACCGGCGCCATGGTGCCGCGGGAAATTCCCAACATCGACACCGGATTCCGCTCGCGGCTCTCTTCTGGTCTCATTACCTCCATCAATCCGCCGGACCTGGCCACCCGGGTGCGTATTATCCGAAGAAAGGCCAAAAACAGCAACCTGGACCTTTCAGGAGAGTTGATGGAGTATCTGGCAGAGAACATCCGGGGCGACATCCGGCAGGTGGAAAGCGCCATCGTCGGTCTCAAGGCCAAATCCTGCCTGCTCAAGGCCGCCCCGAACCGGGACATGGTCAACGAAGTGATCCACAGCATCATCGGCAAGCCGCAGGACCTGACTATCGAGGTCATCCGCGATTTCGTCGCCAAGCAGTTCAAGATCACGATCAAAGATCTGCAGTCCAAATCCCGCAGGAAGGCAGTCACCTTCCCGCGACAGGTGGCTATGTACCTTGGCCGCAAGCACACCGAGCAGGCGCTGGGCGATATCGGCAGCGCCTTCAACAGAGATCACTCGACTGTCGTTCATTCCATCAGAGTGATCACCGAAGCCATGATCCGCAACGGCAGCGTCCGCGGCCAAGTCGAACATCTTT
Organism: Deltaproteobacteria bacterium; assembly: GCA_037379765.1. Taxonomy (GTDB): domain Bacteria; phylum Desulfobacterota; class Desulfobulbia; order Desulfobulbales; family UBA5123; genus JAJYKH01. The sequence continues at coordinate 1,806 of JARRJE010000465.1, read as the reverse complement.
CTTCGAAGTTGAAAAAGAGATTTCTGGATTGATCAGGAGGAAGCGTTCAGCTATCAGGTTCAGCAATCAGCCATTCCGGAGCTCCTGCCATTTTGGTCGTTACTTTTTGGTCGTTACTTAAGGCTGAGAGCTGATACCGAAGACTCGTGATCAGAAGTAGACCGGCTTGACCTCGGCTTCCCGGTCGGCCCCAGCCTGGCCAGCGGCGGTTTGCGCCGCCATTTTGGCCGCTTTCACCATTTCCTTGATGCCGATGCCGTCCCAGCCAAAGCCGCAGACGGCAAGTCCGGTCGAAGCCTGTTCGAGTTCGCGGCGCCAGTGGAGCAGGTCCAGGTGACCCAGCTCCAGCTGGGGAATGCCCATGGCGGGGCGCAGCACTTCTTGGAACCGGGGCGGTTCCGGTAAGGGGAGCAGCTCGCGCAGGTCTTCATAGACCCGAGAAGTGATCTCTTCATCATTCAGGGTTAGCCGTTCCGGATGGCGGCGGCCGCCCACCAGGGCCTCGATAAGCACGTGGCCAGTCGGCGCCCGGCCCGGGAACATGCGGGAGGAAAAGAGCGCCCCCATGGTGAAACGGCCTTCCACTTCCGGGGCGAGATAGCCGAAGGCCTTGGGAATGGCGGTTTCCGGGAACCCCAGGGCGACATTGGCGAGGCGCGCTTCCGGCACCTCCGTGACAGGCGGCGGGCTGAGCGGGGCCAGCAGCGGCAGGGCCTGGTTGATTCCCACGGCAATGATCAAGGCATCAGCCTGATAGGATTGGTCGACTCCCTCAAGGCTCCAACCCGTTTTTTCCTGAGTCAGGCCGGAAATTCCGCTTTCCAGGCGGATGTCTTTGCCCTGGATCAGGGCCTCGACCAACCGCTCCGTATCGGATACCTTTTTATTCTTTTTGATGAGTCCACGCAGTACCGAGACATACTCCTGCACAAGACGACGTACCCCGGGCATGACCGCGTCGATGCTCAGCAGATCGAAATAGCCGGCGAAAGTACCAGTCACTGCCGCATCCACCAGTGGCAGAACCTCTCGGCCGAATCGGTAAGCGGCCCACTGGCCGACGGTCTGCTCATCGTGACGCGGCCGACGCCAGAGGTCGGCGAGCAGCCGCAGCTTGCCGGCTGGAGAGAGAAGGGGGGTGGTGAGCAGGGCTTGCGGTTTCTGGGGCAGCTGGATCAGCTTGCCGCGCCGGCAAATGAAGCGGACGAAATCGCCGAGCGGCGCTCGCTGCACCTCCCGGTCGAGGCCGATGTCGGCGAGCAGCTCCAAGCTTTCCGGAGTGTTGTCGAGAAACCCGTGCGGTCCCCACTCGGCCAGATAGCCTTCGGCAGCGAAGGAACGGACGGCCCCTCCCGGCCGAGAGCCTTTCTCCAGAATGAGCACAGAAAGCTCCGGCCGCAGCTTGCCCAGAAATTGAGCGGCCGCAAGACCCGACAGGCCGCCGCCCACGATGATCACATTCCGATGTTCCGTCATGGTTCCTCCCGCTTTTCATTGTGCTGCCAGTTCCAGTCCGGCCGCCCAAGTGGTGTTGTCGATATTGATTCCGATCCAGCCGCCATTCTTGAACATCCCCGGATTAAGGACGCGGGTCCTGCCTAGAATATCCTCCCCCCGCGCTTCATGGATGTGGCCGCACAGGCAGAGGTCCGGCTGCTCCTCTTCAATGAACTGCCGCAGGGCAGGACTGCCCGCATGTGTGCCGTTGCTCAGGCGGTCTGTCGTGGTCCCGTAAGGCGGGGTGTGCGAAACGAGAATGCGAACCGAAGCCTCCTCGGTCTGGCGCAGACCTTGGGCCAGCAACCG
>JARRJE010000464.1:0-3408 GCA_037379765.1 Deltaproteobacteria bacterium | reverse complement strand
CGGCACCTGGGATCATTTCCGGCTTACTTCTTGCTCGCCATTAGTCCCAGCGCTCTCCCTGTAATCGGGGGTCTGCTGTGCCACAAACAAATTCCGACGGGCGGGAGTGCTGAGTAACAATTACAAAGCATGGCTTAAGGTCATAGAAGCTTTAGCGATGACGTCTAATTTACTCGCGTGCGCCACGAGTCAGCTGGGATCATTGCTATTTTTTCATCCTTCATTTGGGTTCGCTGGCCACCTTGTGATCGTTTACCTGCCCTTTTCTGCCCGACCAACTCTGCCTCTCTACCGAAGAAGAATTAGTTTTAAATTGACACATGAAATTGGCTCGTGATGCAATGGAGATAAATCCACGTATATTTTCTGCATCCTGCCCCCACAAATTCTGGAGCTTACTGCATCATGGACGAGCGGCTTTATGCCGAACAGGTCAGGCATTTTGCCCGCGTGGCACCCCTGGCGATGACGGCCACCGTGGTCAACGCCGTCATCTTGGCCTTCTTTCTCCGTCGGCAGATTGCCCATTCAACCCTCGCCCTCTGGCTCGGCACCGTTTTTCTCATCACTCTCCTGCGGCTTCCGCTTTTCTACCGGCAGGCCCTTTCTTTTCCCTCTCCCTCGGCGGCCAAACGCTTGGGCCGCTGGTTCACCCTCGGGGAAGCCATTGCCGGTCTCGTTTGGGGGGCAGCCGCCGTTTTTCTTTTTCCCATCGGTTCCGTCGTGCACGAAGTATTTATTGCCTTCGTGCTCGGCGGCATGGTGGCCGGAGCGGCCGGCACCCTTTCGGTTATCATGCCCGCCTTCCTGGCCTACAGCCTGCCGGCGATACTGCCGATCATCATCCGTTTTCTGTTGCTGCCGGGGGAGATCCATACCGCTATGGGAATCATGGCAGCGGTTTTTCTTGCGCTGATGATCCCCATTGCCTATCGCAACTCCGCCATTCTTCGTGACAATTTCAGGTTAAACTTTATTAACTACGATCTGATCGCCCATCTCTCGGAGGCGAAGGACAAAGCCGAGGCGAGCAATATCCAGTTGACCCTGGAAATTACCGAACGGCGGAAGGCGGAAGAGGCCCTGCAACGTTCCCAGGCCGAGCTCGAAAACAAGGTTGCAGCTCGCACCCGGGAGCTGGCAACGGCCAACATGAAGATGGCTGCTGAAATCGCCGAACGAGCCCGCACCGAAGAAAAGCTGAAAAAGACCAATGAGTTGCTGGAGAGGATTTTCTCCACCTCTTTTCTGAAGATCGCCTACCTGGATCCGGAGTTCAACTTCATCCGGGTCAACCGCGCCTATGCCGCCGCCGATGGCCGAAGTCCTGACGAATTCCCCGGTAAAAATCACCGGGCCTATGCCGCCGCCGACGGCCGGAGTCCTGACGAATTCCCCGGTAAAAATCATTTCGATCTGTATCCGAATGCGGAAAATGAATCCATCTTTCGACAAGCAGTGGCCACCGGCCAAAGCATCTCCTTCCAGGCTAGGCCGTTCATCAACGCCGCCCATCCCGAACGAGGGACCACCTACTGGGATTGGGAGCTCATTCCGATCAAGGGCAAGCAGGGCGAAATCAAATGTCTCGCCCTTTTTCTGATCGACGTCACCGACCGCATCAAGGCGGAAAGAAACTGGCGTCAGGCCCAGAAGCTGGAGGCCATCGGCACCCTTGCCGGCGGCATCGCCCATGACTTCAACAATATCCTCAATGTGATCCTCGGCTATACCGATCTTGCCCTCCGGGGCCTGCCAGCAGACGACCCGATCGCCACCAAACTGCAGAAGGTGAAGAGTGCAAGTCAGCGGGCGGCGGACCTGGTCAGGCAGATTCTCGCCTTCAGCCGTCTTGGCGGCGAGGAGCGGGAGCCGGTGCGCCTCCAGGAGCTGATCGCCGAGGGGGTCAACCTGCTGCGCGGCACTCTGCCCGCCACCATCAGCATCGAAACGGAGATCTCACCGGACTGCCGACCCGTGCTGGGCAACAGCTCCCAGATCCACCAGATCATCATGAATCTCGGCACCAACGCATACCATGCCATGCGCCGGAGAGGCGGCGTCCTCAGCATCACTCTTCGGGAAATCCTAATCGAGCCCCCCGCCGAGGGCGATCTTCTCCCCGGGCCGTACGCCCGGCTCACTGTCGCCGATACCGGCCAGGGCATAAACCGGAAAGACCTGGAACGGATTTTCGACCCCTATTTCACCACCAAGGAGATCGGTCGAGGCACCGGCCTCGGCCTTGCCATCGTGCATGGAATCGTCAAAAGCCACCAAGGGGCTATCCGGGCGGAAAGCGAGATCGGGAAGGGCACCATGTTCGAAATCCTGCTGCCGGTAATAAGGGGGAAAAGCATTGCATTGGAGAAGCGACGCGAGCCGGCTCCAGCAGCGGTGGCGGGGCGCATCCTGTTTGTCGATGACGAAGAGCTGATCGTGCAGCTCGGCAGGGAGATGCTGGAACAGTTGGGCTTGGAAGTTGTGACCGCCACCACCGGCCGAGAGGCTCTGGAGATTTTCCGGCAGGACCCGGCACGCTTCGATCTGGTCATCACCGATCAGACCATGCCGGAGCTGACCGGCGCGGAGCTGAGCGAGGGTTTGCTCGAGATCCGGCCCGGTATCCCCATCATCCTTGCCACCGGCCACTCCGAGTTGATTGATGAACAGCAGGCCAAGGACCTGGGCATCCGGGAGTTCGTCATGAAGCCTTATACCCTCGCCCAACTAAGCGCCGTTGTCCGCCGAGCCCTGGGCATAAAGAATATGGAGTAACGCTGGTACGGACGGCCAGTGATTCCAAATCCCGTTGCGGACCGCCAATTTCCCTGGATTCTCAGACTTCTCCCCCCTTACAATGATCTTGAGGAACTTTCTAGCAGCCTTTCTCTAGACACGGCCTCCTTTGGCCTAACCCCCGGCGCAGCCGAAAATCAGATGGGCGGCTTTTTCGCGTTTTCGAATTCTTCTTTTGACGTTTCAACTGGAACCTGCGGCTAGGGATCTCCCTGGATGCCGACATCTTACGCAGGAATCGATCCAGGCGGTTTCCGACTCGTGAAGCAGCAGTAGATAAGTGAGACCGGTCGGTCGCCTGAACCATGCGATGGAATGATGGTTTGAGGAACTTCCTATGATTTTCCGCTATCTTACTCTTACAGTTTTGCTGATGATCGTCGTTTTTGCCCAAGCCTAGGTCATCAGTGCAGAGAATGCCGGCAACGCTCCGGACGGAGCCCGAATCTTTAAACGATACTGCGCCCCTTGTCACGGCCAGGAGGGACGGGGGACCAAGGTGGGGCCCAGCCTGCAGGTCTCCACCGAACCCCAGGCGGTGATCCAGATGATGCGCACCGGAAAAGGTATTATGCCGACTTTCAAGGACAAGCTCACGGAAGCACAGAT
>JARRJE010000463.1:0-4529 GCA_037379765.1 Deltaproteobacteria bacterium | reverse complement strand
TACGACCGCAGGGAGCTATAAGATCTGCTATGAAGATGGACCGGCCCCGGATTGGACAGACCCAGCTCCTCCCGATATCGAGTGTCCCGAGACCTTCAGCCTTTCGGGATACAAAAGCGGCGTGAAGTATGGCTCCGGTAGCGCGGCCAAGGACGCGACGTCCTCGCCCGAGGTCATCACTTCTCCAATTTCACTGACGTACCTCAATAGTGCCGTAACCTTTAAACCGCGAGGCACCTGTGCCGACGGTTATGTCTACCTGACCAATGATGAGAACGATGCATATGCGGTGGGAACTGAAGCCACAGGGGTGGTCAAAATCAAAAAATGGGCCGGTTCTCAGTGGTATTAGCCATGAAAAAATATCATCCGGAAGGGCAGGGCAGTGATGAACAGGGCTTTACCCTTGTCGAGGTTCTCGTTGCCATAGGGATCTCCGGCTTCATCCTGGCCGGGCTCTATACGTCCTTTCTGGCCCAGCAGAAAAGCTATTTCGTGAACGAGAGGGTGGCCGAAATGCAGCAGAATCTGCGGTCGGCCATGCTCTCCATTACCTATCATACCCGCATGGCCGGCTTTGATCCCACTAACAATACTGGGGCCCGAATTCTCATGGCCGGACCGTACTGGTTCCGTTTCCAGGAGGATCTCAACAAGGACGGCGTCAACGACAACAAAGAAAACATCACCTATGGTTTTTCCACAGCTTCCGGATTCGATACAGACGGCAACGGTAAAGCTGATAGTGGCGCCGCCAATCTCGGCATGGCCACCGGAACAGCGGCCACCCCCAGCGGGTTTGATGCCATTGCAGAAAATATCGAGGCCGTGGGCTTCGCGTATGCCTATGAAAACGGCGGCAACACGGTCTGGGCCATTGATTCCGGCAGTGGCGCTTTGGACCTCAATCTGGATAGGAATGGCGACGGACTTATCGATAAAGACGACGACCAAGATGGCAACAACATTATTGACAGTTCTGATTATTCCGGCGCAACTATCACCGCCGTGCCGATCAGCAGCATCAAGGCGGTGAAGGTGTGGATCCTCGCCCGGTCGAGCTTGCCGGACCGCGATTTTACCGACACCACCACTTATGTGGTAGGGCGAAACATCATTACCCCCACGGGGGATGATACCCATTATTACCACCGGCTGTTGGTGACCACCATCAACTTGAGGAACATGTGAGCATGGGTGCGCGACGTTCGGGGCAAGGCGGCTTTACCCTCATCGAGATCCTCATCGCCATGGTCGTTCTCGGCTTCGGGATCTTGGCGGTCGCCTCCATGCAGACCTCGGCGGCCCGGGGAACCGCCTTGGGCCGGAGGCTCACCGAGGCGAACAATCTCGCTTCCCAGCAGATCGAGCTGTTCAAGACCCTGCCGTATGCCGATGCGAGCATCGCAAGCGGATCGCACATGCCGGACGACACCGTTCCGGGCGGCACCCCCGACGACGACACCCAGGACGGTGCCTTGGGTTATACCATCTCCTGGACGGTGACCGATGATGATCCCCTCACGGATATGAAAAAGATCGATGTAACAGTGGTCTCCAATGACGCTAATCTTGGTGGCCACCATGGTCATCCTGCTCCTGCTGGTGATCATGGGTATATCCGCCACCATGACCGCCACCATGGAAACCGAGATCTCCGGCAACGAAAAGGCCTACAAGACCAATTTTTATCAAACCGACGGCGGAGTCGAGCTGGGAGAGTTGCTGATCGAAGAGAATCTGAGCTGCCCGGGAGGGTTTGGAGATGGAGACCTTCCCCCTTCCCCAAGTACTCCCATGGTGAAAGTGACCAATCTCGCATTCGCATGGAGTGAGACTCTTCCGACGGGGGTTGCTTGGGATGATAATGATATCTATTTCCCACTAAATCCAGCGCCAAGCGCCACCACCGTGGGCCAGACCTATCTGAAGGTCGGAGGGCAGACGGTTTACAGCGCGGGCGCCTCGCTGCAGCAGGCCGCCGGCTACATGGGAAAGGGCAAGAGCGCAGCCTCCGGCGGTGCTATGATCCTATCCACCATGTACGCCAAACGCAGAGGGCTGGCCAACAGCCTCTCGGAGATCAAGGACGGCTGGCGGCATGTTGTGGGCCAGGAAGGTTCGTGCCGGTATTAGGCTGCCTGAAAGTTTTTCCGGCCAATATCAGGAAAGGTTGGAGGTCGAGAACGATGCATCGCAATGGAAGAAATTTTTCGGTTATATCGGGTCTATTGGTCGTCCTCGCACTCTGGGCCGGCCTCGCCGGCCTGGCACGCGCCGCTTCCACTTCCACCTGCTTCAGCAATGATCCGGACGAGGTGCCGCCCTTCCTGGCGGATGCGGTCGATCCCAACCTGCTGCTCATGATCGACAACTCAGGAAGTATGTACGACATGGCATATACCAATACTGACAAGTCGATTTACTGCTACGACGACAGCTTCAGCACGGCCATCGAGCATACGGGCTATTTCGACCCGAACCAATGGTATCGCTATGATCTGAGTGCTAAACGTTTCGTGGCCGACGCCAATGCCTACGCCAATGCCCTTGGGACTACCGGGACCGTATCCGTATACGACAGCAGCACGACCAATCAATCGGTTTGCATCGCCATCGACGAAAGCGTTTCGAAGCACAAGTTGAAAGCCTTTGCGGCCAAGGGCAATCTCCTCAATTGGGCCACGGCCTCCAAATTCGATATCCAGAAAAAGATTCTCACCGGCGGCAAATACGATGCCGCCAATCAGCAGCTGGTGATGGAGTCCAGGGGGTGCGTCGGGCGCCGCTTCGTCAAGGACATCCCTCTCGACAATGGCAAATTCCTCACCCTGGCCATTCGCCCCCCGGAGGACGTGGAAAAGGTTAATAACGCCGATGATACCACCAGGATCGAAGTTTTTGGGGTGAGCAGTACCGGTTTTGATGACGATCCCTGCCAGCAGGCGGTCAACGATATTCCCAACAATATGGGGCAACTCTTGAACGACGTAAATAGCTGCCTTGGCTGGGACCCCAGCAGCACCAATACAGTGCTCGGCGATTCTAATGCCGCCTTCAACAATGCCGTCCAATACTGCTGGTACCAAGCTAAGTTTCCCGACTCCACTAATCTCGCCAACTCATTGATCGCCTTGAAGCAAGCCTGTAAAGGAGTCTATGATGATGGGGTCTTGCCCGCCTCCATCTCCGCCAAGTCGGACAGCGCTTATGTCTGTTCCGGCGCCTATAATACCGGCGCGGGATACTTGGGCCGCTGCTGGAATCCCGGGGGCTATACAGATCCTGCTTGTAGCAATGTGAAATGCACCGACGTGAGCCCGGCCATCGAGCCCCAAGCGGACTCCAAGCCCTTCCACGATCCATTCTGCGGTGCCGACGGCTTTATCTACCTCTCCGGGCGCCTGGGCCTTCAACGCAGACGCAGCGTGCATCCCTTCGGCCATGGATGATTTCTGCGCCGGGCTCAAGATGGAGGTGATCGACCCCAGCCTCGTCCAGGATTTGACCCCGGAGTATTTCAATGTCCCCGCCATTCTCATCGACTCCGGTGTTCTCTCCCAGCTCAACGAGCCCATCGAGGTGCTGGAAGGGCATATCGAGAAGACCTCCGCGCCCACCGGGCTCATCCAGGAGTACGCGGATGATATCCGGATGGGCGCCATGATTTTCAACGACAACGGCTCGCTCGCAGAATGTCTTGATACTCCCGACGATACTAATATGATCAAATGCCCGGACGGGACCAATCTCGACGGCGGGCGGCTCATCTCTTATATTGACGAGAACGGCGCGCACACCGGCGACCTGGTGGGGGCCATCAATGCCATCAAGGCCACCTCCTGGACTCCCCTTGCCGAGGCCATGTACAACGCCCTGGGGTACTATACCCAAAAAGCCTCGCTGCGGCTGAACTACGACAAGACCAATCCGGACACAAGGGATTTCGTCCTGCAAGGCGAGGACTATACCGACTACCATCAATGGACCAACAGCACGCTTTATAGCGCCGGATCGGTGGTGAAGGACAACCACAGCACCATCCGCCAGCTTTATTTTACCCGGGCCGGCGGCACGTCCAACGGCAGCGGGCCGGGAGACGATACGGGCGTCAACTGGACCCCCATCAGCGATCCGGTCCTCCGCTATTGCCAGAATAACAACATCTTGCTCATTACCGAGGGCGCCTCGACCGCCGATCAAAACAGTGCGGTGTCTGCATTTGCAAAGGCGGCCGGTGACGGGGATGGGGACAATGATACTACGGCGGATGGGTTTTGTGGCGTGCTCAGGGGCAGCACCTATTTTGACGACCTGGCCTATTACGGTTGGCATGGAAGCAGCATTTTTGCAAATGATCCTGAGGCTCCCGAGCACCCACGTCAGAATATCAGAACCTACATCGTGACGACAGATGATATTGATACGGTAGGAGTAGGAGGAAACGCCGATGGTGAGTGCGATACGGACCAATTGATTAGTAATGCCGCCGAAAACGGGGGCACCACCGAGGTTTATAGCGCCAACAC
>JARRJE010000462.1:0-3255 GCA_037379765.1 Deltaproteobacteria bacterium | reverse complement strand
CCTTAGCCCGAATGAAGCAAGGTCAGGGCTCTGTCGAGACCCTCGAATCACCAGGATTGGGCAAGGTGCAATAAAAGCTTGACTGCAATAAACCAGGACACAGAGTTCACAGAGAAAAAACAAAAAGATTTTATTGTATTACCTCTGTGTTCTCTGTGCTCTCTGTGGTAAATTTTTGGTTTTGCATATCCACCAAATGTCCTGTCACCTCTGGCGATGCCTTGACCTCCTTCACTCCGTTCCGGACCACAGCCTCGGCATCGATCTCGAAGAGCAGGTCGTCACGGCAGACCTCGGCCACGACGCAGACAGCCGGAAATTCTTTCACGCCGCGCTCTCGGGCCATCTCCCAGAAAAGTGCGGCATGTTCCGGCCTCTTCACGAAAACAGTGGCGGCGGCAATATCTGTGAGCTCTGCACCTACGGCCCGGACGAGTTTTTCGATTTTGTCGAAAGTACAGGTGATCTGGCCGCGGATGTCCTCAACGAACCGGGTTTTCCCCTGATGGTCGATGGCAGCGGTGCCCGAAACCTCGAGCAGGGAAACATCCGGCTCCTGGATAAGGGCCCCCCTTGAAAAAGCGGAGCCGTATCGGAAGGCATCGAGCTGCGTCGGGTTGGTAAGCTGCTTGACCGCCGGCCGGGAGCCTGTTTCTCCGACGATGGCCAGGAGGTCCATGGCGGCTGCGGCCCCCGACGGCGTCTCGCCGCAGATCCCGGTACTTGCCGGCAGCAGAAGCTCTCCGTCATCCGGCCCGGGCATGATACCGATTTCGCCGTACTTTTCACTTCTCACCTTGTTGAAGTCGGCGTACCAGTCCAGGATGTCGGCGACATAAAACCAGGTCCTGACCACGTCACGATACGAGGCACCGTTTTCACGAAGGAGCCGCTCGGCCCGGTCGAGCATGTGACGGGTCTGGAGATGTTTCGCTTCCTTGCAGGTTGCACGGCTGCTTATGTTCTGGAGCATGAGACAGGTGGAGCCATTTCTTCGCCACCCGCGCCCGCAGGGGGCTCCCCCGTCGGTGATGGTCCAGACATCATCCGATTGGTTCGGGGAGACGGCCTGGATGAGCATGCCGGCCAATCCTTCGCCCCAGGGCGGATGGCCCTGAATGTAAGTGACGGGATTGTCCGCCGCGGCCTTGCATCGACTGAACGCCTCGTTCCTGCCCTCCATGACCGGGCGTACCACGGACAGGCTGCCGAATATCCGCTCGTGCACGATCGCGAGTCGGTGCTCCCTAAGCTCTTCTGCGATTCGGAGATACGCTTCGCGGGCGGCCTGCCCGGCATCAGCCGGAAAGCGGGCCGAACAGACAAAAAATGTCCGCCCTTGTCCCGCCCGGGTCACGCTGAGCTCTATCGCCGTCCTCTCGCAGGTGATCGACTCGTTGAGCATATCCCTTCTTCCCTAGTTATAGGGTCTCTTTGCCTTGTTAAACATTTCCATCTAGAAAAGGGCTTTTCGCCCGATTCCGACTCATTTCACATTCCGTCCTTTGTGCATGCTTTTCTGAAGGACCAAAATCGGACTTTGCTGGGTCGTGAGGAAGCCTTCTCTTGGATTGTCCAGGTCGGCGATCAACGTCATCACACCGGCAAACGCCAGGACCAGCCCAAATATGACGATGGACCGCCGTGTCGACGTACAGCCTGCTTGAAAACCTGCGGACGCCAGGCCGATCATCGCGACGCCCAGGAGTCCCATCCAGATCATGAACGGAATTTGACTATGCACCCCGACCAGAACTCTTTCCGAATGAATATCAAACACCTCGTTGAGAGCCTGGATGAACAATCCCGTCATGACCGTGGGGTCCTGCTCCGCCGCTCTCATGGCCATTCCCCAGATGCGTCCGAAGAAGGCCCGCAGCCTCAGAATGTTGATGTTCCGGCAGGAGGCGGGTTCGCAGATATGCCGTTTCGATGGCATTTGCCTCTTGGAGCACGACCTGCCGCCGGTCTTCGTATCGTGAGGCAGCCATATTAAACGTAAATGCCAACAGGAACGCCAAAAGGCCTAGGATCGAGGCGACAACGACCCCAATGGAAGGATCGCTTTCACCAGCACCACGCAGATGATGCCGGCGGCCCAGTCGGTATCCGATCTCCAGGGGAAGCGCGACGATCAAGCACGTCAACAGGAAAATAGACCACAAAGGTAGTAATTCCAATGGCTGCCAGAACATGTGCAATTTCTCCCCTCCTTCATATGGATGATTAAATATGCCTGGCTACCGGATCAAGAAATTGAAATACCTTTCGCTGATTTCCCTCCAAATTCAGTCGTTGGGATAAATCCCGTGCTGACTCGGTTCTATTGTTTCGTCAGGGCCGTTTGGGTCTCGGCCCAATCTTTCCTCGTTCCCGCTCCTTTTCTTGATAGCAGGGCAGGCGGATCGAGAAGCATGCACCCCGGCCTAATTCGCTCTCACACCAGATCGCGCCTCCCAGTTGATCGATGAACTCCTTGGCCACCGCCAGCCCGTAGCCTGTTGACGGCTCTCCGCCCGTGGGCTGGGGAGCGAGCCGTACCCCGCGCTGGAAGAGTTTCGCCTGGTCCTTGCGGCTAAGGCCCGGGCCTTGGTCACAGATGCTGCAGGCAACCCTGCAGGCAACTCCATCCCGCTCGCTGGATGTTTTCACCCGGATGCTTGTGCCGGGCGGCGAGAATTTCACGGCATTGGAAAACAGGTTGTCCAGCACGGCGGCCACCGCCACCCGATCGGCCCAGACCGGGAGAAGGTCGGCGTCGGATTCGTAGAGGATATGGATCTGCTTCTGATCTGCAATTCTTTGATAGAAATAACAGATGCGGGGAAGCATGATCGATAGATCCACTTCTTCGAAATGCAGTTCGAAGTCCTTGGCGGTCGAGTCACCCAACAGTTGACTGACCGTATGCGTCATCATATGGGTGGCATGGTGCAAACTTTGAAGAAGAGTTTGCACCTTGGGGTCGGGATATTCCGCCAGCTTCGCGGAAAGCAGCTCGACCGCCCCTCCGGTGACCGAGAGGAAATTGTTCAAGGAATGGGCGGCGAAGCTGACGGAGTTTTGACTCGCTGCCGGAATTTTCTCCAGCTCATACAAGGCATCCTCAAGCTCGGAACGGGCCCTGATGATGGCTGATACGACCTGTTCCTTGGGTTCTGGCATGGGCCCACTCACACGATTAGGGATCTTTGGCTTCTTACCGGCCGAAAAACAACTGCCGCACCCGTTCTCTGCCGATCGCCTGTATGAACC
>JARRJE010000461.1:0-2080 GCA_037379765.1 Deltaproteobacteria bacterium | reverse complement strand
GCAATAGTAGATTAGCACATTGTGAAGTAACACGTGTATTCCCCTGAAAAAGATTGCGGATCGGCTTATGGTTAATTATACCAAGATTAACAAGGAAGTGGCCCTCCATGAGCTCCTAAGTCGAGGATTGATGTTTTCAGTGCAGGGACAATCGAAAAGGTTCTATTGCGGATGAAAAAACTCCTTCGTATCCCCGGCTTCAGACCCTACATCCTGGTCGTCCTGCTCAACGCCATGGTCGATCTCGGCCATAAGATCGTCATTCAAAACGTCGTCTTCAAGAGTTTTTCTGGCACCGAGCAGATCGCCCTCACCGCTATCGTCAACGCCCTCATCCTCCTGCCTTTCATCCTGCTCTTCACCCCCTCGGCTTTCATCGCCGACCGGTTCACCAAGAACCGGGTGATCAAGATCTGCGCGGCGGCCTCGATCCCGCTGACCATCCTCATCGTGATCTGCTACCATGCCGGTCTATTCTGGCCGGCCTTCGGCCTCACCTTTCTGCTTGCCGCCCAGAGTGCCTTCTATTCCCCCGCCAAGTATGGCTACATCAAAGAAATGACCGGCAACGAGCGGCTTGCCGAGGCCAATGCCGCTGTCCAAGCGGTGACCATTGTCGCCATCCTGGCCGGGGCGGTGCTCTTTTCCGTCGTCTTCGAGCATTTCTTTACCGTCTCTGCGGCCACGCCCGGCCTCATCCTGAAGGCGATCGCTCCCTGCGGCTACCTGTTGGTGGCAGGGGCGGCCATGGAAACGTTGACCGCTTGGAGCCTTCCCGAGCTCATGCCCGGTGACCGCGGTGCAGTGCTGAGCGGCAGGGAGTATTTGTCCGGCCGCCTATTGCTCGCCAATCTCAGGCTTCTGCGGGAGAGCGAGGTGATCTGGCTCTCCATCATCGGCCTCGCCCTTTTTTGGGCGGTGAACCAGGTGCTGTTCGCCGCCTTCGGCGCTTATCTCAAGGAGAGCACGGGTGAGACCAACACCATTGTGGCCCAGGGGCTTCTCTCCATCGGCGGCCTGGGGGTCATCGTCGGCTCGGTCATGGCAGGCAGGGTCTCCCGCAACTACATCGAAACCGGCGCCATTCCCATGGGCGCCATGGGCATGACGGTTTCCCTCTTCCTGCTCCCCCATGTGGAAAGCCGGATGCTTTTAGGCGCACTCCTTTTCTGCTACGGCGTCTTCGGCGGCCTGTTCATCGTGCCGCTCAACTCGCTTATCCAGTTCACCGCCCGGAACCGCGACCTGGGCAAGGTGCTTGCCGGCAACAACTTCATGCAGAACATCTGCATGCTGGGCTTTCTCGGGCTCACCGTCGCCTTCTCGGTTGGAGGCATCGGCAGTGTACCGCTCTTCTATCTGCTCGGAGCGGTCGCCCTGGGCGGCACGCTCTATACCCTCTCCAAGCTGCCCCAGTCGCTCCTGCGCTATCTGCTGCGCCTTCTCTTCTCCCAGCGCTACCGCCTCACCGTCTCGGGGTTGAACAACGTGCCCGGGGAAGGGGGGCTCATGCTCCTGGGCAACCATGTGAGCTGGATCGACTGGGCCGTGTTGAGCCTGGCCGTGCCCCGCCGATTGCGGTTCGTCATGGACCGGGGGATTTACGAGCGCCGGTACCTGAAATGGTTTCTGCGCCGACTGGGCGTGATCCCCATTTCGCCCCGCGCCACTCGATCCGCTCTGCAAGAGGTGACTCGGGCCCTGGGCAACGGCGAATGCGTGGTCATCTTCCCTGAGGGGGCGATCAGCCGCAACGGCCAGCTGGGTGAGTTCAAACACGGTTTCGAGGGGCCGGCCCGGGAATCGGGCTGCGTGATCGTCCCCTTCTACCTGCGCGGGCTGTGGGGCAGCGCCTTTTCCTTTGCCACCCGGCAGCTGCGGGAGACCTCCCGCATCGGAGCTATCCGCGATGTGACCATTTGCTTCGGCGCGCCTCTGCCGAGCGATTCTCCGGCCCTGGAGGTCAAGAAGGCCGTGGCCCACCTCTCCATCGACGCCTGGCAGCAGTATACCGACACCTTCGACCCCATCCCCGTGGCCTGGCTGAAGATGGCCAAGCGCCATCCGGGCCGGCGGGCCG
>JARRJE010000460.1:0-2081 GCA_037379765.1 Deltaproteobacteria bacterium | reverse complement strand
GCCATCGACCACCCGCAACCGAAGTCGGATGAACATTTCCTGTCTTCTTTCATATCGTGAACGGAACAGGGCCAAGGACGCAAAAGAAAAAACGTCCTAAACGAAAGGAAGTCCTTATTAGGGTTGGGTGAGGATCACCAGCCAGCAGAACCCTTCTTCATGCGCGAGCCTATGATCGATGGAAACAGGGGGCAATGTTTTTTCACACAATACCCCAAAGGCGTGAAGCGCCACGCAGGCCTGGCCTTCCGGCGGCAGCCTGCCTCAATCCTGTTCTTTGGCCTGAAAACAATAGGGATCCCGGTCGGAAAACGGATCGCCGCCCAGGGAAGCCACCACCGCAGGACACCCACCGCAGACCCGGCATAGCGGGCACTTCCGGCAGGCGACAGGCCGGCTCCGATATTGACGAGCCGTGGCCGAATCATAAATTGCAGCCAGAGTCTGGGTATGGATATTTCCAAGGTGGGAGGGAAACTTTCGGCAGGCATGGACCTCGCCGTCCGAAAGGATAGAGACGAAATTAAAAGCCGCCCCGCAGCCGTATCCGGTGCAGCCCCCGAAGACCTGCTTCCCCTCCTTCTTGCGGAGGATGTTGAAGAGATTATCCTTCAGGCCGACGGCCGAATTCTCCAGCATCAGGGCCTCATACTTCGCCAGAAACTCCCGATAGGAGGAGGCCGGGGCCATCTGCAGCCTGGCGCCCTCGCCGAACAGGGCTAGCCGGTTGAAGGTGAACAGATCCGTTCTGTCCCGAAGCCGTTCGGCCAGAGGCGCCACCTGCCCCTGGTTATCCCTGGTGAGGGTCAGCATGACCATGGAGTAAATTCCCAGCTCGCGCAGCAGGTTAAGAAACGTGATGACCCGTTCAAAATGGCCGGGCCCACGGACATAATCATTATGGGCGGCCATCCCCTCCAGGCTCACTTGATAGAATTCCGGCATCTGAATGGCCACGAGCTGCTCCAGGGTCGGGCGGGAGACCGGATTTCCCAGAATGCCGGTCAAGAACCCCCGATCCGCGGCCTCTTGGTACAATGCAAAAAAATCAGGATAGAGAAAGGGATTGCCGCCGGTGAAGGTGACCTGGCCATGGACGTGCCGCTCCCGGCAGAAATCAAAGAGCTCGTCAAGCAGCCGGATCCCGTCGCACAGCTCGAAATCCTTCCGCTTGCTCCGATCGTAGCAATGCCGGCACCGCAGATCGCAGGTCTGGGTGAGGTGCCATTGGATGGTGAAGACCGGGGAGGCGAGGTAGTTGTCGTCTGGGCCGCCGGTCGGGGGAAAGAGACCTGGGTCCCTTCTGATTTTCGAGGACGGGGAGACCAGGATCCCCCTTTGTCTGGCGCGGAACAGAACCTGCGCGATATATCCTGGAGAAACCCCGCCTTCCGCGGCAGCTTCACGCCAATCGAGCCCCTCCGCCATGATCTTGAGAGCGAGGAGGTCCCTGTTGTCCAGAGGTTCGATCCGGCGGCCTCCTTCAGAATCGAGCCAACCGGCCACATACTCCTCTCCGGCACGGGGGGCTGGCGGCTGTGAACAGCCGAAAAAATCGGCCAGACCCCGGTAACGGCACCGATGCAGAAAAAGATGGGGATTGATTGAAAGCTCGCCCACCGCTTGGTCGGGTGGCCCGCGATCGCAATCAAGCTGATGCAGGCACCATTCGAGCCAGGCGAGATCAGCGAGGTAGGGCGGCAGGTCTTTTGCGGCCATCATTACAGCCAAGGCCTCTGCCGAAAGCGACCCTCCGGCCAAGACTTCAATCAGGAGATCATCAAAGCAGTCCCGCTGCCGGGACGTAAGAAGGGAGCAGCATTGCGGGAAAATGGCGGTGACGGAGAGGCTCATCGACGTTCAGTTGCCGGCCACCGGCCGAAATAGTCATTAAACGAACCACCTGGCCGGCGAAACAGGATGCGGGCCTGTCGAATGCAACCCCGAAAGACCCTATCAAACCCCGATTGATTTGAAACAGACGATCAAAGGTGGGAGTTATTTTGCGTCAGCGCCGCTGTCCGTCTCTTTCGATGGGGAAGATTCATCTCCTTTGGGCTTTTTCACTGCTTCGGGGTCGT
>JARRJE010000459.1:0-2089 GCA_037379765.1 Deltaproteobacteria bacterium | reverse complement strand
ACCAGCCATCCAGGCAGCCTGCTTCCTGCCACAGAACTAAAAAGTTGGGAGTCAGCAACATATTGACCTCCGTAAGTAACTGAATCTCCTAGAAAAAGTATCTTTCCATCCGGATTCGAGTTCCACTTACCGGCCCCTCTCAATCCGAGATTGTTGGTCGTCAATCGGGCGGCATACAGGAAGCTCATGCCGCCCATCGGCTCAATCACTTGGTTTGCCTTGAGGCGATACCCATAGAGTGGGCTCAGGTTATAAAGTGGAGGATTCCCGAGACCGCTAAAGGTCCTGAGCAACAGCTCAAGGACCAGCAAGCTAATCGGCAATAAGATTACCAACAGAATGGAGATGGTCGCCACGGGATGCCGGGCGAACCGATTGTCGGAATCTTCCTTCCGCTGCTGCCTTTCCTCAAGCAGATCTGTACCCATTTCTACATTTTTTATTTGCAATTCCACCAGTTATTGGCGATAGAGGCTTTTTAGATATGAAGTTTTTAAGGTGAGCACCTGGCGGAAACAAACGACAGCCTCATCCAGTTAGCCCTGGTAATTGTAAGCGATCCCCCAGATTGTAGTGCGCATTTACGTGGTTAGACTTCAAGGTAAGCGCCCGCCTGGCGACCGCTTCATCAATGTATCAGGAAGAGAGAAATCAGCCGGGGAGGTATGCAGGCCGGCAAGCAGCGGACGATTCCCTGAAGCTCAAAAGCTCCCGATTTCAAGCCCATCAAGGCTAGCGCGTATTTTTTTCATATTCAAGAGAAATAGTTCCAAGGCTGTTTCCAGCGAGATTTGGGCATAGGGATTCGAACACCGCAACGTTCGCAATAACAGACGATTTTTCAAGATCTTACCCGGTACGTGCTCTCCCTGCGTCGCAGGCCTAGGTTATCTTTGCTCCAGCAATTCACGATACAACGTAACGTAGCGCCCGGAGACCTTCTTGAGGTCAAACTCCACTTCCACTTTCTGCCGCGCTCGAAGGGAAAGTTCTGCATGGCGGTTCCCATCTTCGAGAATCCAGGAGATGCCGCGTGCCAGATCCCCGGTGTCATACGGTTGCGCCAGATAACCACATCTTCGATGCTCAAGGACGTCGAGCAGCCCTGTGGCCCCGAATGCCGCCACCGGCGTTCCGCAGGCCATTGCTTCCACTGCGGTCTGGCAGAAAGATTCCTGAAAGGAAGGGACAACAAAGACATCGGCAGCGGCATAGATTGCAGCCAGCCTTCGGTCGTCATCAATCCGGCCGAGATAGATCACTGGCAAACCCAGATCCGGCTTTCCAGCAAAATCGGTGGAGCCGAAGACCACCACCATTTTATTTGATGAGCTTTCACCCAGGGCCCGCAAGGCTTTTATCAAAAGGTCGAACCCCTTATTCCGATCAGAGGTCCCCTTCACTGCCCCGAAAAGGATAATTTTCCTCTCTTTCGGCAGTCCAAGAAGATCTCGCGAACGCTTCTTGTCTTGAGGTTGAAAGGCCTCGGTATCCAGCCCATTGGGAATCACGTCCACTCTGAAATCGCGGAAAAGAGAGCTCGATCGGGCGCAATCGGCCAGCCAGCGGCTGGGCGCCACCACCGTCAGGTCGAGATCGAACCAGGCCTTTTCTTTTCTTTTCCAGGTCCAACGGGAAAGGTCTCTTTCGCGGGACGAACCGAGGACCGGGCACCTACCGCATCGTTGCCGATACCTCGTGCACTCGAAAGGCACGTGGCAGCCACCGGTGAAGGGCCAGGAATCGTGAAGGGTCCAGACGATTGGTTTTTTGAGGCCAGCGAGAGTCTCCACCTGAAGAAAACCGGCACCCAGCCAATGCAGATGACTGACCTCAGGACCGAAAGCAGCAATCTCCGCCGACAGATGGTCTGGCAGCAGGGCGGGTGAAAAGTTGTTTTCCGGCTTGTTCGGGTACATCCGAACGGGCAGCAATCCCAAAAACACCTTCAACCGGCGGGCCGCCTGTCGCAGAGAGCTCCGGTCGCAGATGACATCACCCGCCTTACCCGCTTTGAACTGGACAAGCAAACTGGACTCGATGCCGCGACCCCGAATTCCCCTTTGCAGACGGATAGCCGCTCGGGCCG
>JARRJE010000458.1:0-2095 GCA_037379765.1 Deltaproteobacteria bacterium | reverse complement strand
CTGATGACCCCCGTCTCCTTCACCTCGGGGGCGCTGCGCACGTCAAGCAGGACGTGGTCGTCTTTCCCAAGAGGATCGATTTCGTCCCAGTGGACGACCTCCACGTCCTTTTTCAGGATGTTCGAAGCGACGTAGCCGGCCATGTTGACCGGGTCTTTCGCTGAACCGAACTGGGGGGAGTAGGCTAAGTCAAGGTCCTGCAAGTCTTCGACGGTCATGCCCGCACGGATCGAGGTGGAAAGGACGTCGATGCGTTTGTCCGCGCCCTTAGCCCCCACTACTTGGGCACCCAGAATCCTTCCCTCTCCCGGGCTGAAAAGGAGTTTGATCGCCATTCTCTTCGCCCCCGGGTAGTAGGAGGCATGGTGATAGGAATGGGTGAAGGACCGGAGGTAGGGACGGCAATCCTCTTCAGGAATTTCTCATTGTCTCCTGTGCTCGCCGCGACCATGTCGAAGACCTTGACCACGCTGGTGCCCACCACGCCCTTGAACGTCTCGTTCCGTCCCAAGGCATTATCCGCCGCAATCCTCCCTTGCCGGTTGGCGGGACCAGCGAGGGGAATCAGCACGCTCTCCCCGGAGACATAGTCTTTCACTTCGATGGCGTCCCCTATGGCGAAGATGTCGGGGTCCGATGTGCGCAAGGTTTCATCCACCAGGATGCCTCCCCTTGTGCCGAGGGCGAGACCGGCCGCCTCGGCCAGCGCCTTTTCCGGTCTGACCCCGATGGACAGGATCACCGTGTCCGCTTCGATCTCCGAACCGCTTGCGGTGGAGACCACGGTTCGCTCTCCCTTTTTCCTGAAGGATTGAACCGCGTCTCCCAGCAGCAGTTCCACGCCTTTTTGCCGCAGCTGCTCCTCCACGATGGCGGCCATCTCGAAATCCAGCTGCGGGAGGACCTGGTCGAGCATCTCGATCACCGTCACCCGCACCCCGAGTCTCGCCAGGTTCTCCACCATCTCGAGACCGATGAATCCGCCTCCCACCACAACCGCCGACCTTGCGTTCTTTCGACCCAAATTCCCCTTGATGCTGTCCGCGTCGGGCACGTCGCGGAGGGTGAAAACGGTATCCAGATCAACGCCCGGCAGAGGGGGAGTGAGCGGCCTGGCCCCCGGCGAGAGGATCAACCTGTCGTAAGGTTCTCTATAGATCCGGCCGGACGCGAGATCCCTCACCTCCACCTCTTTGGCCGTCCGGTCGATGGCGGTTACTTCCTGCGATCGCCGCACCTTCAAACGGTAGCGCGCTTCGAGCCTTTCAGGGCTCGCGATGAAAAGGTCGTTTCTGGACTCGATCTTGCCGCCAATATAATAGGGAAGGCCGCAATTGGAAAAAGAGACGTATTGTCCCCGCTCGAACAACGTGATATCCGCCTTTTCGGAAAGCCTCCTTGCCCGGGCGGCAGCCGTTGCCCCCCCTGCAACGCCTCCAACGATGACCAGCTTCATGCACACCTCCTTCAAGCCCTCACTCTTAAAAATATCTGGAAAATGGCCTTTTGCTGCTCCTTAATCTCGAACAAAAAATCTCATTTTTCAAGAAATCCTTAAGGCAACCGAGAGAGAGCCGGCTCTTTCCACCCAAAAAACGGAAATTCGGAAGAATCCACAGAACCTCAGCAGTCCTCCGTTCACCAGTCTACAGCGCCAAAGAGGGTTTGGCCGAGGTAGGTGTAGGCGATACTCAAGGCGCTGATCGATTCCCATGAGCGTCCCTTCGCAGGTGCCGGGAAAGCCTACCATCCGACGGCACCCAGGCGCTGATACATATAATTAAAATATCGGCATTTCTGATGTCTATATGGTCTATTTGGGACCCCAGAAGGGAGATATGGGAAGTATCATGGCCAGGTTTCGATTATCTGCTCAGAGAGCCCCAGCGAATGACTTTAATCATCATTTCGAGCCCGAAAATAGCGATATAGAGCTTGAAAACATCTATTTTTGGGATATTATTTTGAAAATCAATGAGATATTTTGAGACGACCCCATCTTCATTTGACTGAAGGAGAGAAAGAAAATGACGAGAGCAACTGCCCGCCACATCCTGGTGGCGACCGAAAAAGAGTGCATGGATCTCAAGGTCCA
>JARRJE010000457.1:0-3317 GCA_037379765.1 Deltaproteobacteria bacterium | reverse complement strand
CCTCCATCCTAAGGAGCCGAAGCCCCCGCCGGATATGCCGGCTGTACCGCCAGAGAGGCGGCTTCAGGCCCAAGCGCCGGCTGATCCCATTCAGAAGCGGCAGAACATCCAAACCGATGGAATCGTTATCGAGGAAATTCAGGTTCTCGGCCATGGCCTTCTTTACCTCGTTCCGCACCCATTCCGGCTCCACCTCAGGGGAGACATAGAAAACGGGTTCCAGCATCTGCCGGCGATCACAACGAAGGACCCCTTGCTGCCGGGCGATCCGTTCCAGCTCGGTGCCCGGATAGACTCGAATGCCGGTGTTGAAGAAGGCCACGTCCCCAGGGCGAATGGCATAGCGGGCGAAGGTAAGGGTCTCCCGCACGGACTCCGGGGTCTCCCCCGGTCCGCCGAGCAGGAAGATCCACAGGCAAGGCAGTCGATGGCGGGAAATGACCTCGGCCGCGCCGTAGACCGCCTCGGTGGTGAACCCTTTGTTCAGCCCCCGCAGGACCGGCGCCGCAGCGCTCTCCACGGTGAGACCGATGCCGGTGAACCCGGCCTGCTCCATGGCTTCGAGCAGGGAGTCATCTACAAAGGCAGGATTGATCTCGAGACTCTGCAGCCTGGCTCCGCTGCGCAGGCGGGCCAGCTCCTCGCAGACGGCGATGGCATGGTGGTACGGTGAATTGAACACATTGTCCACCACCTCAATGTCCCGCAGGCCCATGGCAGCGAGCTGCCGGACGGCCTGGGCCGCGCTGGCCGGCTCCAGCATCCGGTAGCTGCCTCCCTCAATCTTGCGATATGTGCAGTAAACGCAGCGAAAGTGACAACCCTGCTTGGTCTGGAGCGGGGCGGTGGCCATCTGCCGCCTGTAGCTCGCGACATGCAGCCAGCGGCGAAAATCAGGGGCCGGGCAATCGCGGGAATAGCCGATCCGGGCCGGCGGATTACACTTGAAGACTCAGTCTTCGAGCCAGGCCAGCCCCGGCAGGTCCTTGGGCAGCCGCCCCTGAGCCAGGCCTTCCAGCAACTCCGGAAAAACCATCTCCCCTTCCCCGCATACGGCGCAGGTTGCACCGGTGAATCGGAGCAGCTCCTCGGGCATCACCGACACGGCCGCTCCGCCCAGCACCACCGGTGCGGCGCTCACCCTTCGGACGGCGCCGAGCAGCGAAGGCAGCTCTTCCGGATAAACGGCGGGATGTGCCATGTCGTTGTTATCGATATNNNCCGACAAGCCAATGACCGCCGGCCGAAATGCTCTAATCTCCACCGCGGCCAGCCGCACCGGATGGCGTGCAAACATCAGGTCGAGCACCCGTACCTGATGACCCGCCTTTTCCGCGGCCTCCGCAATCAGGCAGGCTCCGAGCGGCAACACCGGCATGGGATGCCGATGGCGGTTGGTGGCGATGATGAGGACATCCATAAAATGATCGGATCAGTGGCCGGATTGCCGTGCAGCCGGTCGATACCAGGGCACCCGTGCAATGGATTCCGAGGCCGAAGTCCTTGAGCTCGACCTCTTGGCCGAAATGACGGTGCAAACGACGAGATCGGCAGTCTTTAGATTAGCAGAAAAAAGAACCGGTTGTCGTATGAAAAGAGGCCAGTGCTCCTGCTCCAGGGAAAAGTCAGGAGAAAATACCTCCTCAGCGGCTCGCTGCCGACAGCAGGAAGCTGACGGAAAAGGCCGTTTGCATCAATTAGAGGCGGCCATTTCGTGGGGAATCAGCAGGGTCTGCCGATGCTTGAAGACGCCGGTCGTGAGGGCAGGCAGGAAACAGACGTAAGCCTCCGGAAGACCGACGCCGAAACCGGCTGCGGCGAGAGCGGTACCGGAAAACGGGGCAAAGATCGTTTGTTTGAAAAACTCATCCCGGGTCTTGTAGGAGAAATGGGGCGGCCAGTTCTGAGGCAGGCAATGCCACAAGCGTTCCCGGGCGGCAGCCAGCGACGGCCCACAGAAAAACCCGGGCAGTGAGCGCTGGCCGCTTCGCAGCCAGTCGTAGCGGAGCAGCTCTGTCAGCAGCTCACAGTCTGCCCGGTCTGCCGCCAGCTCCAAGAGGAGGCGGGTCATGAATTCCTGGGTGCTGGCCAGCTCGAAGAACCGGTGGCGCTGGCAGATTCGGGTCAGCTCCTCGAAAAAGCCAAACGGATCCTGTTCAGTCCTTCTGACATAGGCGAGCACGGTCCGGAAGAAGCGATTGTTGTAAAAGGCCTCGATGCACTCGCCCACCCAGTAGAGAGCAGCCATTTCCTCCGACGGGAGCCAGCGGGTGGCAAGAATCTCGTAGGGAGGCCGGTCCCTGGCTACGAGACCGAATTCTCCTGCCGCACCGGCGAGCGGAGTTCCCGGCAGGACTTTGAGCAGCCCCATCTGAATATAATGGGGGAAGAGGGAGAACACCTCGTTGAAGGAATGCAGAAAGCTTTTTCGAGTTTCAAGGGGCAAACCGAGGATGAGATCGACATGGAGATGAACGTTGTCCATGGCGACGAGCCGAGCCAGGTTGGCCCTGATTCTCTCCAGGTCCATGGAGCGGTTCACTGCGGCCAGGGTAGCAAGGTGGGTGGACTGGAGGCCTATTTCGAACTGAAAGCGGTTAGGGGCAAGGGTCTCGAGAAAGTCGAACATCTCCTCCGTAAAGAGCTCCGGAGCGATCTCGAAGTGGAAGACCGTCTCCCCTCCCTGGGCGGCGAGAAATCGCCAGAGATCGAGAGCCCGGCCAGAGTCGGCGTTGAAAGTGCGATCTACGAAGCGAAGAGTTTTTGGCCGGTGGCGGAGAATGGCCAGCAACTCCTCTTGGACTCGGACCAGCTCCCGATAACGGACGCCGCGCGTCGTTGACGAGAGGCAGTAGGTGCAGGCAAAGGGACACCCGCGCATGCTTTCGTAGTATACTTGACGGTTTTGCAGTTGATCGGCGAAATCCTCACCACGGTAAGGCAATTCAAACGGCATGGAGCCGGCGGCCCGGTATTTCCGTTTAAGGATTCCCTCCCGCAGGTCGCGGTAGAACTGCGGCGGCACCCCTTCCACTTCGCCCCGGACCAGGGTGCAACTCTCCGGAAAATCCTCCTCCCGGAGATCGCCCTGCCCGATCTGGGGGCCGCCCAGTACCATGGGAACTCCGGGCAGCAGCTTGGCCAGATCCCGGACAAGACGTCGGACAAAGTCCACGTTCCAGATGTAGACCGAAAAGAAGACCGCTTGCGGGCAGCCTTCGGCGATCCTGAGCAGAGTGGGATAGTAAGGGTCATTCAGGGCATACTGGCAGATGACGGGTTCGACCTCGGGGAGATGGGCCGCCAGCTCCTGGCGC
>JARRJE010000456.1:0-2149 GCA_037379765.1 Deltaproteobacteria bacterium | reverse complement strand
AGTGGAGAAGGGTTTGATTCAGAAAGCGCTTGCCATGAGCGGCGGCAACCGGTCGGAAGCGGCACGGATGCTGAAGATTCCCCGCCACGTGCTCATCTACCGGCTGGAGAAGTTCGGCCTTTCGTGAGATAGGCCTTTGGGAGAAACGGCTGCTTATCTGTTATCCTGATTCAAGAAAACCGGAAACGACCTGATGCATCGCATGGAAATGAAGACCGAATCGAGACCTCCGAATGGGAAAGGAATGCGCCGGCTTCTGTTCCTGGTGGTGGGAGTATTGGCTCTGGCCTCTCTCCCGGCCATGGCCCAGGAACCGGATGCCCGGGCCATCGTCGAGGCGTCGGTGAAATATTACCGGGGCGATGCCTCGGAGGCCACGGTGGCGATGACCATTCACCGTCCCACCTGGGAGCGTACCCTGGTTATCAGGGCCTGGACCAAGGGGCAAAAAGAAAGCCTTTTCCACATCATCGCCCCGCCCAAGGACGAAGGCAACGGCACCCTCAAGAAGGGGCAGGAGATGTGGACATACAACCCCAAGGTGAACCGGGTGATCAAGCTGCCGCCCTCGATGATGAGCCAGTCGTGGATGGGGTCTGATTTCTCCAACAATGATCTTGCCAAGTCGGACTCCATCCTTGACGATTATACCCATACTATTCAAGGGGTGAAGGAAGAGAACGGCCATAAGGTTTACATCATCGACTCCGTGCCCAAGCCGGGAGCGCCGGTGATTTGGGGCAAGCAGCGGCTTTTTATCAGAGAGGACCACATCCTGCTTCGGGAGGAGTTCTACGACGAGGATGGCCGCCTGGTGAAGGCGATGACCGGTCGGCAGATCGAAATGCTCGGCGGCAAGCTTTTTCCCCGTTTCTGGCGCATGCAGAAGGCGGACGCCCCGGGCGAATACACCGAGCTCGATTACCGGAAGCTCGAATTCAAGAAGGATCTGCCCGACCGGCTGTTTACACTGGCTGCCCTCCGCAACCCGCCCCGGCGGTAAGCGTCCACCGGCACCGCATCTTCGCACGATCGTTCCTGGCCGCAGAGTGGACTCTAGCGGCCAGGAACGCTTGCGCGAATCTACGGCACCGGTGAACGCTTACCAAAACATGGGGAGCATTAGCCGGGGCGTTCGTAAATAGTTCGTAAATAGTTTGTTGGGAGGTAGCTCGTGGACTTGCGGATGGCCTGGCGCAATATCTGGCGCAATACACGGCGCTCGCTCCTAACCATGGCAGCCATCTGCTTTGCCACCCTGCTTCTTGTCTTCATGCTTTCCTGGCAGTTCGGCTCCTACGACACCATGATCAACGCCTCGGTGGCCATTCATACCGGCCACCTTCAGGTGCAGGCCGCGGGATATCAGGAAAACCCTCAGATCCGTAAAGTGGTTCCCGACCCGCAGCAGGTGGGAGCCATCCTCCACCGGACCCCCGAGGTGGCGGCTTACACCTTCCGAGCGGATGGCTTTGCCCTCATTTCTTCCAAGACGCGGACCCTTGGCGTCTCGGTGGTGGGTATCGACCCCAAGCGGGAGGTCGAAGTCTCGACGCTGGCGAAGATGATCCGCCAGGGACACTTCCTGGCCCCCGGGGACCGGGACCAGGCCCTGGTCGGTCGGCTCCTGGCCCGCAACCTCAAGGCGGGAATCGGCGATGAGTTGGTCCTGCTGGGCCAAGGTCGGGACGGCTCCATCGCCGCCGCCGTGGTGCGGATCAAGGGCATCTTCGACTCCGGCCTGGACGAATTCGACCGCGGTGTCATGCACCTGCCGCTTGCTTACTTTCAGGAGGTGTTCAGCATGGACGGCGGGGTGAACCGGGTGGTGGCGGTCTGCCGCAGCCTCGAAGCGGTGCCAGCCGCAAAGGCCGCGGTGCAGGCGCAGCTTGATCGACTTGCCGGCCCGGTCCGTCTGGTGGCCCTCTCCTGGAGGGACCTCAACCCGGGCCTGGTCCAAGGCATTCACCTGGATCTGGTGAGCGGTTTCATCTTCTACCTCATCCTCATCGTGGTGGTGGCCTTCAGCATCCTGAACACCTTCCTCATGGCCATCTTCGAACGCACCAGGGAATTCGGGGTGATGCTCGCCATGGGCACGGCGCCCGGGCGCCTGATCCGCATTCTCCTTTTGGAGTCGGCCGGGATC
>JARRJE010000455.1:1419-4102 GCA_037379765.1 Deltaproteobacteria bacterium | reverse complement strand
TTTCATTTTTAAAAAGAGATAATAGAG
Source organism: Deltaproteobacteria bacterium (assembly GCA_037379765.1). Taxonomy (GTDB): domain Bacteria; phylum Desulfobacterota; class Desulfobulbia; order Desulfobulbales; family UBA5123; genus JAJYKH01. The sequence continues at coordinate 4,075 of JARRJE010000455.1, read as the reverse complement.
GATCATCTCTTTCAGGCGGTGGAGGCGGTTGCGATTGACCGGCGCCCATGCTGTCCAGTGCTCGAATTTGTTGCCGATGAAGAACCAGTAGGCCCTCACCAGGAAGCCGAAGAAGAAGACAAAGGCGGCAACGGAGTGAATGAATCGTATCCAGCCCATCAGGTAGGTCGCATGCACGCTGGAAGCGCTGATGAATGGATATCCGATGTATAAGCCGGTGGGTATGAGAACGAAAAGAGAAGCGGCGTGAACCCAGTGATGAATTCGGACCGCACCTTCCCAGACCTTAACTCGTTTCAGCATTTTCTGGTCCCTCCTTGACTGGAGTTACAGGACCTTGACTATATTCCTTTCCCTGCCCTCCAGGTCGAACAAATGCACGGCGCAGGCCATGCAGGGATCGAAGGAATGAACCGTCCGCAGAATTTCAAGAGGCTTCGCTTCTTCCGCGATCGGGGTCCCGATCAGGGCAGCCTCGTATGGGCCCTTTCGGCCTGCGGCATCACGGGGGCAGCCGTTCCAGGTGGAGGGGACCACCGCCTGGTAATTGAGGATCTTGCCGTCCTTGATCCTGATCCAGTGCCCAAGAGCACCGCGGGGTGCCTCCAGGGTCCCGTAGCCGCTCGCCTCCTTCGGCCAGGACGAGGGCTCCCAGAGCTTGTTGTTGTGGATTCGCAGATCGCCGCTGGCGATATTGCCGGAAAGCCGGTCGATCAGTTGGGGCATTTTCTTGACCAGGAGTACGGTCTCCAGGCACCGTGCGGCATGGCGGCCCAAGGTCGAGAAAAGGGCCGTTTTCTCCAGCTTGAGGTCCTGCAGAGTCTGGTTAACCAGTGTCTGGACCTCCTTGTGCCCGGCGGCATAGGCGATCAGCATCCGGGCCAGGGGCCCCACTTCCATGGGATGATCGTCATAGCGCGGCGCCTTCAGCCAGGAATACTTCTTGTCCGTGTTCAGGAACTCATATGGCGGCTTGGGCCCGGTGTAATCGGGGTCGGTGATGCCGTTGATGGGTCTCAGCCCTTTGTTCTCATCCGGGTAGCGGTACCAGGAGTGAGTCACGTATTCGGTGATCTTTCCGGGATCGATCGACTGCAGTTTGTCCAGCTGTTTATCATAAATGATGCCGCCCGGCAGATAATAGGAAGAGGCTTCCTCTATGTATCCGGTGGTGATCGTTTCCGGGAAGTCGCCATAGGCGAGATAGTTGCCGACCCCGCCCCCGTATCCGGTCCACTCTGGATAGAAGGAGGCGATGGCCTTGAGATCCGGCAGATACACCTTGGTGACGAAGTCGATGGCCTCCTGGTACAGGGCGCGCATTTTGGCAATTTGATGGTCGTTGATAGCGGTTTGGCTGTTCAAGTCCACTGGACAGGCCACTCCCCCCACCAGATAGGTCTGGAGGTGCGGATTCTTGGCGCCCAGAATGGCGTGGACCTGGATGAAGGTTCGCTGCCAGTTAAGAGCCTCCAGATAATGGGCCACGGCGATCAGATTGACCTCCGGGGGCAAACGGTAGGCAGGATGACCCCAATAGCCGTTGGTCAATATACTCAGTTGTCCGCTGTCAGCCAGGGTCTTGACCTTCTGCTGCACACCTCGGAAGTAAGTCGTGCTCGACTTGGGCCAGTCGGAAATGGATTGGGCGATGCTGGCTGCCTTGGCCGGGTCGGCCTTTAGCGAGTCCACGACATCGACCCAGTCGAAGGCGCTGAGATGATAGAAATGGATGACATGGTCCTGGATCATCTGGGTGCCCAAGATGAGTTGGCGGATCAGCTGGGCATTGGGCGGGACGATGATGCCCAGGGCATTTTCCACGGCCCGCACCGAGGCCCCCGCATGGACCATGGTGCAGACCCCGCAGATGCGCTGGGCAAATAGCCAGGCATCGCGAGGGTCCCGGTCCTTCAAGATGATTTCGATGCCCCGAAACATGGTGCTGCTGCTCCAGGCATCGGCTGCTGTTCCTTTTTTTCGGCTTGGGAACGGATTTTGCCGCGGATGCCGCTGCCGACCGCATGGGCAGTGACGCCCGCAGCACTGGCGACGGCCATCCATTTGGCGATTGCGTTCAAATCGAATTTGGTGTTGACGACCCCCACTTCCGGTAGCCGCTCATAAAATGGAGTCATGCGGTCCCAGAACCTGGGTTGGGCGCAGCCTACGCAGCCGTGGCCGGCGCCCACCGGCCAGTTGGTGCCCAAGTTGTAACGTGCGGTGGGACAATTGTGGAAGGTGGCCGGCCCTTTGCAGCCCATCTTGTAAAGACACCACCCCAGGCGATGCCCTTCATCGCCCCAGGCTTCCACATAGCGGCCGGCATCGAAGTGGGCGCGGCGTTCGCAATAATCGTGGATTCTCCCGCCATAGGCGAACAGGGGTCGGCCGAGGGCATCAAGTTCCGGAATGTCGTGATAGGCAAGAAAATGGGCGACAATCGCCGATAAGTTGACGGCATTGACGGGACAGCCGGCCATATTGACGATGGGAATCCCTGAAACCACATCCCAGACGCCGACCGCACCGGTAGGATTCGGGGAAGCTGCAGGGATATTGCCGAAGCAGGCGCAGTTGCCCACCGAAACGATGGCGGAAGCTTTTGAGGCCGCTTCCTTGAGGAGATCAACTGCTGCGTGGCCGTTGATGCAGC
>JARRJE010000455.1:0-1390 GCA_037379765.1 Deltaproteobacteria bacterium | reverse complement strand
GCGGCCTTGGTGCCGAGGGGGATGGCCCCTTCCACCATAAGCAGATAAGCACCATTCTCCATGGTCTGCTTCTTGGCTTCTTCAGCCTGCTCCCCGGCCGCAGCCATGATGGTCTCATGGTAGTTCAGGGAGACATCCGATAAAACAATTTCGGCGATGGTGGGGTAAGGGCTGCGCAGGAAGGCTTCCGTACACCCGGCGCAGTCTTGAAACTCGAGGTAGATGACCGGGACTTTTGGTTTTTCCCATAAGGCAGCAGCGAGTTTGGCAACGGCGTTTTCAGGCAGGGCCAGGAGTGTAGTGATTGCTGAGCAGAATTTGAGGAAATCCCGGCGGGTGAAGCCGTGATGTGCCAAGGCAGCCTGGAAGGATTTGTTTTCGGCCATTTCCAGTCACTCCTGCGTTATATGTTGTCGGTTACCTCTGGGAACTGGCTCCTCGTGCGATAATCCAATCCTCTCTCAAATTTTCTTCGTTGGCGTGATCTGATATCAAAATGCACCTAAAAATTAGGTAATGCCCCTTAGAAAAGCACATTTGCGGATCGGCCCTCTTAAGATTTATGATAGAGGGCTTTTTTCTCGAAATGCAAATAATTATGTCAGGATTGGGCGAAGAGCTGCATCGAACCTGAACTTTGACCTTTCAACTTGACCGATTATACTAGGCCGCCGATATCCGGAACTTCAAACTTGATCGAATCATTGCGGGAGAGCCCATGAATCCCCTTCAGTTCTGCCGGGCCGTACTGGTCCTTTTTGTCGTGCCGCCTTTAACCCTATTGGTCAGCATCGCCAGCCTGGTTTACCTGGTAGTATTCCGGGGCTCATCGAGAAGAGTCCAGGTCTTTCCCCGGGGATGGGCGAAGATCATCCTCGGGATCGCCGGTGTAAAGGTGCGGGTGGAGGGGAAGGCTGGGCTCGATCCGGAAGGCACCTACATTTTTGCCTCCAATCATCAGAGCCAGTTCGACATCCTGGCGCTGCAAGGATATCTGGGCTTCGATTTCCGCTGGTTGGCCAAAAAGGAGCTCTTTCAGGTGCCGGTCTGGGGTGCGGCCATGCGTCGCTCGGGCTCCATTCCGGTGGACCGGGGGCAGGGGCGGGCGGCCTTCAAGAGCTTGGAAGAGGCGGCCCGCAGAATCGCCGACGGCACCTCCGTCATCATTTTCCCCGAAGGAACGAGGACACCGGACGGCAGCCTCCAGCCGTTCAAGGCCGGGGCCATGGTGCTCGCCATCAAGTCAAGGGTGCCGGTGGTGCCGGTAGGGATTTCGGGCACCTATCAGATGCTGCCCAAGGGCAAACTGCTGGCCCAGCGGACCGGCCTGGTGACCATTCGGCTGGGTGCGCCAATCCGGACCGAAGGGTATGCCGTGAAGCAGAAGCAG
>JARRJE010000454.1:0-2169 GCA_037379765.1 Deltaproteobacteria bacterium | reverse complement strand
GTTGATGGCTCATGAATTGAGATGGGCGCGAACCATTCGCATCTGCAGGCCGGCAGGCTATGCCTTCTTTCCGCTCGCCAACAATGCCCTCTCCATTGCAGCAATAAATCTCTTTTTTTCACATTTTAGCCCGGTCGCCCTCACCCTCGCCGGCTTGGCCGTCGGCCTGCGGCTGATCCTGCACGTCACGGTGCGCGCCGCCGTCAGGCCGATCGGACCTGCCAGACCCTGGTTGCTTCCTCTCCGTGACCTTTTCTGTTTGCTGATCTGGACGGGAAGTTTCCTAAGCCGAGGTGTCACCTGGAAGGAGCAGCGACTCTCTGTGGCCACAGACGGTCGCCTCCAGTTCGAAGGAGAATCCAAACCGCTGTGAAAACTCTCTTTCTCAACCCACCGTCCTTCAACGGCTTCGATGGCGGAGCTGGCTCCCGTTACCAGGCCCGGCGGGAAATCCGCTCGTTCTGGTATCCCACTTGGCTGGCCCAGCCTGCCGCGCTGATCCCCGATAGCCGTCTGATCGACGCGCCTGCCCGTGGCCTGTCCCTTGAGCAAGTGCTGCCACTGGCTAGCGATTACGAGCTCCTGATCATCCAGGCCAGCACACCCTCTTTTCCCACCGATGTCAAGGTGGCCGAAGCTTTCAAAAAAGCCAATCCGGCCCTGATGATCGGTTTGGCGGGATCCCACGTGACCGTGATGCCCGAGCCTTCGCTCATGGCTTCAGCGGCCATCGATTTTGTGGCGGGCAGCGAGTTCGAATATACCCTTCAGGAAATAGCCGCCGGCGCCCCTCTCGCCGAGGTCGACGGCATCAGCTACAAAAGGAAAGGCCGTCCGGTGCACAACCGGCCTCGGGCCCTGATCGAGGATCTCGACCAACTCCCCCATGTGGCGGATATTTACCGTCGCGATCTGGTGATCGAGGATTATTACATCGGCTACCTGCTGCACCCCTACGTCTCGCTTTATACCGGCCGGGGCTGCAAGTCCCGCTGCAGTTTCTGCCTCTGGCCTCAGACCATCGGCGGTCACCAATACCGCACCCGCAGCCCCGACAATGTGCTTCAGGAGATCAGAAAAATCAAAGCGTATTTCCCCCGGGTCAAGGAGGTCTTTTTCGACGATGACACCTTCACGAGCGATTCTGGCCGGGCTGAGGCGATCGCTCGGCTGTTGGGCCGGGAGTCGATCACCTGGTCCTGCAATGCCCGGGCAAACGTGCCCTACCAGACCCTCAAAATCATGCGGGAAAACGGCCTCCGCCTGCTGCTGGTGGGATTCGAATCGGGCAGCCAACAAATCCTCAACAACATCAGAAAAGGAATCCGCATCGAAACGGCTCGGCAGTTCATGGCGGACTGCCACGATCTGGGAATCACCGTCCACGGCACCTTCATTGTCGGGCTGCCGGGAGAAACCCCCGAGACTATCGAGAAGACCATCGCCTATGCCAAAGAGATCAACCCCCATACCATCCAGGTCTCTTTGGCCGCTGCCTATCCCGGCACGGAGCTCTACCGGCAGGCTGAGGAAGAGGGCTGGCTGGTTGACGGCGGCCAACAACTGGTGGGCAGCGACGGTCTCCAGGTCAGCTCGCTTGCTTATCCGCACCTTGCCAAAGAGGAGATTTTCGAGGCGGTGGGAACCTTTTACAAGCGATTTTATTTCAGGCCAGGCAAGATGATGGAAATGGTTTCTGAAATGGTGCGCAGCCCGCAGATATTGAAAAGAAGGCTGCGCGAGGGAGCGGAGTTCATACGGTTTTTATCCGCCAGGGAGAACGAGAGCTGATCCGCTGCTCGGCGGGAGGAGCGCTATATTCGAGACGAGGGGATTTTCAGCCGTTTGCCCATGCCTCAGTCCTAGGCCCTCCCCTGCTGAATATCTTTTAATCTTATGGATGATCCTGCTTCGGACTTTTCGTCAGTTCCCGCCACCACTGCCTTCGGCAATCCAATGAAACTGGCGGCATCGCTGTTGTGGGTGGCAGGCCTCGCCCTGTTGATCGGACTGGTCGCCTATGAAGGCTTCAACGTCATCGGGGAGGCCCTTCTCAAGGTCGGCTGGGGCATCTTCGCGGTCACTGCCTTCTATCCTCTCGGTCTGCTCACCGATACGATCGGCTGGCGCCTTCTGCTGCCCGGCACCGTTCGTCCGCCGCTCCGCACC
>JARRJE010000453.1:1590-3773 GCA_037379765.1 Deltaproteobacteria bacterium | reverse complement strand
GAGTGCGAGTCAGGGCAAGCTGGCTGATCCCTTTGACCCTGACATCGGCAATCTGCCATTTGTCGTCGATCAGGACCACCTTGTAGTCAAAAAGAACTCGTTCCCCCTCGGCCGACGTTGCCAGCACTTTCATTAATGCCGAGGGGGAACGAGTTCTTTTTGACTACAAGGTGGTCCTGATCGACGACAAATGGCAGATTGCCGATGTCAGGGTCAAAGGGATCAGCCAGCTTGCCCTGACTCGCACTCAATTCGTGGACATCCTCCACAAAATGGGCTTCGATGGTCTTATGACCAAACTCGATGAAAAGATTGCCGACATGGCCAAGGGCGGAAAATCCGACCTGGACATCGGTGATAGCTCCTGAAAACCGTCCGTAACTGCGGACAGCCAAAGGCCGAAAGGCCGGCGCCAATTCTCCACGGCTTGACCATCGCCGTTCCTCTTGTCCCCTCCTGCAAGAAAGAATGGAAATAATCTCCATCGGTTTGCTACACTGAACGAAAGCTGGCAAACAATTCTTATTCAATTTCAATGCAGAGGAAGGAGTGGGAATATGGATATTGTCGATGCCCTGCTGAAGCACCATAAAGAGATCCGGGAATTGCTCCCCAAAGGCCATGAACAGGGACGGTTCAGCCTCCTGCGGAAGTACCTGGAAGTCCATCACCGCAATGAGGAGCTCTATTTTCTCAAGCCTATCCTCGAAAAGGAAGAGGTCGCCGAGCAAGCCGCCGAAGCGGCTGAAGAGCACCATGTCGTCAATTTCATGCTCGCCGATCTTGGAAATTTCCCGCGGGATCACAAGCGATGGCCGGTCAAATACGGAATCCTCGCTGAATTTATGGACCATCATCTGGATGAGGAAGAGGAGATTTTTCGCGAGATCCGCCCACTGCTGCACAAAAAGGTGCGTGAAGATCTGGGCAAGGAATACGAAACCGTGACGAAGCGGCAGCTCGAGGCCCTCTAACAGACAGACGGCAGACTGCAGGTGCTGGACCTGGCCTTGTTCATGGTCCTTTCTTCATGGCTCTTCCTTTTTTTCTGAGGGGAGATGCTCCGGGATCCAGCTCGATATCTTGGGTCGATATCCTCGCCGGCCGTAGATGGTGCGACAAGCTTGCAGGGAAGCAGTCAAGGCCGCAATAGCACGCAGGAAGTGATTGTTTTCCCCCGAACTTCATGATCTCTTTCCTCAAGGTTCTCAGAAATTAGCCTATCGTCCGTTTTTCATTGTACGGAAGCGCTTTCGTCAAAACCAAGCATCACCTGTTTGTTGGGACATGCTTCCTTCAATACCCCCCAAAAAAGAAGAATTGGAAAAAAGGACGATAGAGTCAACATGAAGAACAGGCCAACGGTTCTACTCCTAGGCGCACTGCTGCTTGCCGCTCTGCCGGCTTCGGCAAGGGAGGTTGTACTCAGCACCGGTGAGGCATACTCGGATAATGGTCTGAACGTTCGCTGCGTCGAACGAACCAAGCCGCAGGCGATCATACTCACCGATTGCCAGTTCTGGGACGAGTTCAACAAGGTCTGTCTGTATACAAGAAAATCTTACCATTACAAGGATCTTTCCTGCATCGAAGAATGCCAGCACTGGGACCATTTCAACAAGAGCTGCTTTTACGCTACCAAGTGCAAATTCTACCCCGCCCAGCGCGCCTTCGTCCTCACCACGTGCGATGTTTACGACGCACCCGAAAATGTGTGCCGACAGACCAAACAGAAGTTGATCCGGTAAGGGAAGCCCTCCAGGTCTGGAGATGACGATGAACCGGATGCCTCGTTCGCCCCGAAATCCGCTTGCCAGCCCGGGGCGCCACAGGTAGAATGCCGCCGGAACATCGGACTTTCGAGCTCTTGGAGGAAATCATGGGCTTAGCGGCTCCTGCCGGAAAAGACTGCGGCAATCTGCTCGAGGAGTGTTACTGCCGGTCGATCGAGTTGCTGCATGAAAATTCAACCCCGGCCGGCATTCTGGCTTCGCGCTGCACTCCTGCCGCAGCTTGCCGCCATTACACCAGCATCTTCGGCCGCGATGCCGCCATCTGCGCCTTGGGCATGATCGCCTCGGGCGAGTCCGATCTCATCGAGACAGCCCGGGCCGGCCTCCTCACTCTGGCCCGGCACCAGGCTGCCAACGGTCAGATCCCGAAATATGTCAAACCGGAGCAAG
>JARRJE010000453.1:0-1570 GCA_037379765.1 Deltaproteobacteria bacterium | reverse complement strand
TCAAAAAAGCACTGCGCTGGCTCTTCTGTCAGGAGCACCCCCAGTGGCGGCTGCTCCAGCAGAACGAGGCGAGCGACTGGGCCGACATCATGCCTCGTTCCGGCTTCGTTCTGTACACCAACGCTCTCTGGCTCTGGCTGAAAAAACTCTACGGCCTCCCCGGCATCGCCGAAACCCTCTACTATGCCAACCACTTACTGGCCCCGTTCGGCCCCGGGCTGCCGGATCATCGCCGCGCCCGGCTTCTAGGCCATTTCGTGCGCCAGAACACCGATCACCCGTCCGAATTTTACCTGAGCTTTGTTAATTTTTCCTTCTGGGGCGGGGAGATCGACCTTTTCGGCAACATTCTGGCGGGGCTGGCCGGCTTCAATCATTCCTCTCAGGCGATCAGAATGGCCCGCACCATTCTGGCTCAAACCGCGAAATGCCCCTTTCCTCTTCCTGCCGTCGCCCGTCCCATCGAACCGCAGGACCGGTTATGGCGCCGATACATGGAACGCCATCAGCAGAATTATCCCCATCAGTACCATAACGGCGGGGTGTGGCCCCTCATCGGCGGCTTCTGGGTGTTGCTGCTGGCTCGACTCGGGATGACCGAAGAAGCATGGCAGGAGCTCGAACGAGTGGCCGGGGCCAATCGGGCGGGCAATTGGCAATTCAACGAATGGTTCCACGGCCGGACGGGTGTCCCCATGGGTATGGCGGGCCAATCCTGGAATGCGGCCCTTTACATCCTCGCTTTTCGCACTCTTTGCGACCAGATGCGGTTCATCGAATAAACGGAATGGATATCCTGTTCCTGCTGATCGCGGGTCTCCTCTTCCTGATTACCGGAGCGGAGCTCTTTGTGCGCGGAGCGGCTCGGCTCGCCGCCCTGGCCGGGGTGCCGCCGCTGGTCATCGGCCTCACAGTGGTGGCCCTGGGTACCAGCGCTCCGGAGGTGGCGGTCAGTTTGCAGGCGGCCTTGACGGGCCGGGCCGATATCGCCCTGGGCAATGCCGTTGGCAGCAACATCACCAATATCCTTTTGATCCTAGGACTCTCTGCGGTCATCACCCCGCTTGCCGTTTCCCGGCGGGTCATCCGCCTCGATGTGCCGGTCATGATCGGGGTGGCTCTTCTTCCTCTTCTTTTCGGATTAAACGGCCGGCTCAGCCGCGGCGATGGTCTCCTGTTCGTCATCCTGAGCGGCGGGTACACCTTCTTTCTCCTCCGCCAGGGACGGCGGGAAACCGGCAACGGTGAAACCTCGGCGGAACGCAGTCGGCGCGCCGTCCCTACCGTCCGACGCTGGGCTCAAAACATCGTCCTGGTGCTTGGGGGCATGCTTCTTCTCATTGTCGGCGCCCGCTGGATGGTGGATGCCGCAGTGACGATTGCCCGGACTCTCGGTCTGAGCGAGCTGGTCACCGGCCTTACCATCGTTGCGATCGGCACTTCGCTGCCGGAGCTGGCCACCTCCGTGACCGCCAGCCTGAAAGGAGAACGTGACATCGCCGTAGGGAACGTTGTCGGGTCGAATATTTTGAACATCCTACTTGTCCTGGGCCTGGCCGCTGCTATTTCA
>JARRJE010000452.1:0-2184 GCA_037379765.1 Deltaproteobacteria bacterium | reverse complement strand
GACGAAAGTTCGCCCCTCTTCGCCGATAGGGGCGCCCAACCAGCGGATCCGGTAGTGGTCCGGATCGAAGAGCAGTGTGGGGGTGGATTCGATCTCCCATTTTTTGGCCAGCTCATTGTCCAGATAGTATTCCCGAAGGGTTACCTTGGAGGCTAATTCTCTAACTGCTCCGATAAACTGCCGGGCAGCCTGGGTATAGGGATCCTTTCGGGTGCGGCTGCTGAACAGCACCAGTGGATCTCATGCTCGAGCTTGCGGAAGATTTCGACCAGCCGGGCCCGGGCTTGTTCGAGCACCGCCTGGCTGGCCCGGCCGTCATCCGCATGGAAATCATCGGTCATTGCCGCTTCCCGGATAAGCGTGCCTACATGCCGTCCGTGTCATCCTGCATTTCTTGGTCGGCCATGTTTCCGTCCTGGTCCATGGGCGTCATCGACCGCCATCGCATCATCCTGTGCCCGGTCTGGATCATCATCTTGTGGGCTTTCTGTCGCTGCTCGGGGGTCAGGACCTTGCGGGCATCGGCCACTGCCTTAACAGCCTTTTTCTGGAGATCGGTCCACATCTTACCCTCTTGGTCGATGAGGGTTCCCGCCTTGGTGGTGTCGGGTGTCTCCTGGGTCATGGCCCGGCGGAGGTCGATGGCGGCGATTTGCAGATCGGCACGGGTTTTGATCGCTGTGGTGGTGAGAGTTTCTTCAATGGTATCGAGACGCTTTAACTGGTCCTCATTCAGACCGAGGTCATCGGCATTCATCTGATAGCCATTGATCTCGTGGAAGGCGCTTCTTATGGTTTGCCGCGGCCCGGGGCAGGCGCCCATGCGGCCAATGCGGCCCATCCCCGTGCCGCCTCCCCAGCAACCGCCCATCATGCAGTACCTGCCGCCCGCCCGGCGACCCATGTACCGGCCCGTTCCTCCCCCCATCCCCCATCCCCTGCCCATACCGGAGCCGCCCAGCATCCGGCAGCCAGGTTTGGCCGGCTGAATTTGGCCTTGTTGAGGAGCCGGAACGGATTGGGCCCATGCGGGAGATGCCGCGAGCGCCAAGGAAAACAAAATGGTAAGAAATAGCCTTGTTTTCATCTGTATGCCTCCTTTCTGCAGTTTTTTTCTTTAGATGGTATCATCATGGATGAATGGGCGTCAATGCAGGATATATCCTGATACATCTATTTTTATTTATGAATTCAGTATAATATATAACTTAAGGGATTCCTTATGCAACCGATTGTTTTGCGACAGGTGGCGGAGTCCCTGTCGGTGATCATCGACCTCATGAGCCCGGTGCTTGCCAATCACCAGCTGCGGGTCGCCCATATCGCCGGCCGCTTGGCGGAGTCGGCCGGGATGATCGAAGCGGAGAGGCAGGAGCTGGTGCTCGGAGCCCTTCTTCACGACTGCGGCGCTTTGTCGATTTCAGAGCGGAAGAAGATCAAAAAGTTCGAATTCGACCTCGATGAGGACAGGGCCCGGCAGCATGCCGAGGCGGGGTTCAGGCTCCTTAGGGATTTCGAACCGTTCACAAATGTGGCAAACGTGGTTCGATACCATCATCGGCCCTGGGGTCACGGAAAGGGCCAGACGGTCGGCGGAGAAGCGGTTCCTCAGAGTGCCCAGATCGTGCACCTTGCCGACCGCATCGACGTGCTGCTCGACTACCGGCAGGACCTCCTGACCCAGGTGGAGACAGTGGAAGGGAGGGTCAGGGGAGGAGCAGGCCCCCAGTTTGACCCCCAATTGGTCGATCTGTTCGTGGAGTTGTCTACAAGAGAGTATTTCTGGTTCGATCTCGAGGCGGTGGCTCGCCACGCCGCCATGGAGGGGGATTCCGTTCCCTCTGCCACGGGCATTCAGGTTGCCGACCTTCTCGGGTTGGCCAAACTGTTCAGCCGTATGATCGATTTCCGCAGCCGGTTCACCGCCACCCATTCCCAAGGAGTGGCGGCCTGCGTCGGTAAGCTGGCGGAGCTGCTCGGCATGGAGGGCGAAGAAAGACAGATGTTGGTGACGGCCGGCTACCTGCACGATCTCGGCAAACTGGCGGTGCCCCGGGAACTCATTGAGAAGAAGGGGCCATTGACTCTCGCCGAAACCAGCCTGCTCAAACGGCACAGCTTTTATTCCTACTGGATTCTCCGCCGAATAGGGGGTTTGGAGAAGGTCGCCGACTGGGCCGCCTG
>JARRJE010000451.1:0-2220 GCA_037379765.1 Deltaproteobacteria bacterium | reverse complement strand
GGTGTGCTCCAGAATTATGGCCGGGGACCTGCCGGCCGTGACCCTCGCATTGCCAGTCCTTGCCGGGGAGCCGAAGGCATTGCAGCGTCGAGTGGTGGAGGCCGCTTTTATTGAACTGGGCCATCTCCCGACTTTCCGGGAGATAGAACACGTCCTCCGGCTTGCCGAAGCCGGTCCGGGCGGCGCGCGGCTCCATCTGGCCGGCGGTCTGCGGGTGGTGAAGGAGAATGAACGGCTGCTTTTTGCCCATCCGGCAGGTCGACAGGCCCGGCGGGGTGATGCAGTATCGGCAGAGGAGAGTTTTGCCCTGGAGATTCTCGCGCCTGGCATCCATGTCATTCCGAGTCTGGGGAAGGAGGCGGTGGTCGAGCACTTGGCCGAAGTCCCGGCCGGAGCCGACCTGCGCGGCGGAGGGGCCGACTACCTCGATGCTGCCAAGGCGCCGTTTCCCCTCCGTCTGCGTTCCCCCCGGGCCGGGGACCGATTCCGTCCTCTGGGAGCGCCCGGCTCTCGCAAGGTGGGCGACTTTCTCACCGACCGGAAACTGCCTCGGGAAAAACGCTGGCAAGTGCCGGTGGTTCTATCTCATAATGAGATCGTGGCCCTGCTTGGCCTGCGCATCAGCCATGAAGCCCAGGTGACCGCAGCTACTCGGAGCGTGCTCAAAATCGCTCTCCGGTGAGTCGGACCGAAGGCGCACCAGCATGAAAATGTGGTGCTGGCGACTGCTTATGAAAAACTCTTTACGATGTAATCCGATCGTGGTAATTAAATCGCTTCTTTTCCTGCGGATCGTCGTGGGCGGGTAGCTCAGCTGGATAGAGCGTTGGCCTCCGGAGCCAAAGGTCGTGGGTTCGAATCCCGCTCCGCTCACCATCAAATAATTAAAGGGAATCAGTTATTTAAGGCTGATTCCCTTTTGTCGTTTTAAAGCGGATTCTGATAATTATATTTGGTTAATTTCCTGAAAGTTTTCAGCGTCGGTGTTTTCGGTAAAAACGCTCGCCGGCCAAGCAACAACGGTCCTTCTTGATCACCACCACTTGGGGAGGACGGTGAACCCTGACGAAGACTGGCTGACGCCAGGGATGCCGGTGGTGACGTTCAATAAAGCGGCCGTTACCGGGGAAAGACCGACCCCTTTCGATGATGACCCTTCCGGCAGGGTACCCGGCCTCGTGCCGGACGGGATGCCTCGCCATTTCGCTGCCGATGGCGTAACCGATCACTCCGCCCACCACGGTGCCGAGCAGAGTTCCTTCGGTATTCCGGCTAATGGCCTGGCCGAAGATGGCACCGCTTCCCGCCCCTAGAATCAGACCGTTGACGCCCCTGTCCGCCGCCAAGGCCATGGGGACCGCACTGACCAGCATCGCGCCTGCTGCCAGGATCGCCAACATGTTTTTCATTTTTTTCATGACGCTCCCTCCTTGGGTTTGACATCGGCTTTCTGCCGATCTCTTTATCTGCAGCATAATGGGCTGGGGAACGTGCCGATAGTCGACATCGCGTGATGTCGCCATCTTTTGCGCCATTACGGGCAGGTGGGCGACCCGACATCGGGTCGGCACGGAGATATGGCGATGAAGAAAAGTGCTGCTTCTGTCCTTGAAGACGGTCGGTAAAACATTTCCGGCCGCCTCGGATCGGGCAACCGGAAAGGCGCTAGCGATTCAGCGGGCTCGAGAGGTGGAGGACCGGGGCAAGGGACCGAAGGAGAAGATACTTTCGGGGGGCTCGTGGGCAAGGAATCGGGTAATTTCATCGGCGCTTACCGCTGAGCTGAGAAGGAAACCCTGCATTTCATCGCAATGGCGACTGGCCAGAAAATCAAGCTGTTCCTGCCGTTCGATGCCCTCGGCCACCACCCTGAGCTTGAGACTGTGGGCCATGGCGATGATCGCCTCGGAAATGGCAGCGTCGTCGGCATCGGTAGTGATCTCCCGGACGAATGAACGGTCGATCTTGAGCCGGTCGATGGGGAACTGCTTGAGGTGGCTCAGGGAAGAGTACCCGGTGCCGAAATCGTCGATCGCCAGGTTGATCCCCATGTTCCGAAGGTTTTTCAGGGTGTGGGCCGTGGATTCGGCATTCTCCATGAGGGTGCTTTCGGTGAGCTCCAGTTCCAGGTAAGTCGGGTCGAAACTGGTTTCAGTGAGGATCTGGTCGATTTTGCCGACGAGATTGTACGGTTTGAGATGACGAGCGGTGAGATTGACG
>JARRJE010000450.1:0-2228 GCA_037379765.1 Deltaproteobacteria bacterium | reverse complement strand
TCCCTTTCCGACTCCATGGTTATCGGCATTGTCGGCGATGGCGAAAAATTCCATTCCATTTCTTTAAGGTTATAACAATTGAGTTGCTCGGCCGGTCAAGAAAAATAGGAGGGATTATCGGGAAGCGCAGCAAAAGATGGCGGCGAAAATGACTCAGGACCGATCGGGCCGATCATAAAGCGGATTCAACACATCCCCTTTGCCAAAAGCTCACATTCCCGCCTGCGGACGTATTTGCACAAAATGTCCTCTTCGCGGGGGGTAAGCTGCAAGGAGGCGCCGTAGCAATGGTGATCGCTCTCCTCGTCGGCGATGCGAACGATTTCTGCCTGTCGCACCTTGAAGGAAAAAGTCTCTGCCGAGTTGAAGAGCAGCAGGGCCAAGTCAAGATCGGCCAGCTTTGCGCCTTTGAGGAGTCGCCGTTCACTTTGCACGCATAACAGCAGGCCCCCGGCGCTTACATTGCGCACCGCAAAATTTTCAAACACCCGGTCCTTATGGGCAAAGGAAACCGAGCTGCCCATCGGCACGTCGACGCGATAGTGGGAACGGCGTTGAATCCGGAATATTTGGTCAGGCAAAGAGACTTCGAGCACGTCATCTTTGAGCTCGGCGACCGGAACGGTAAAAAAGTGGTGAAGCCTGTCCTTGTGGACGAAATTCGCCCTGACGGAAGCAGGCCGGGCCGACAGGTGCGGGGGCCGGTCAAGCCGCAGGCGGTCGCTGTCGAAATCAATCAGGACGGTGTTTCCCAGGTAATCATTCCGATCGGTGAGGGCGATCTGGATACGATGTTCCCGCAGGTAGCTCACCAAGCCTCTGATGACCTGCCCTGCCTCGATTGTTTCGCAGCCGGGCTCGAGATGATCTCTGTTCAGTTTATTCATTGCCGTCCCATGACTATCCTGCCGACCCCTTGCCGGGAAAGGTTCCTCTTTCCCAATACATCCTATCTTTTTATCGATAAAAATCAACCATAGGTTGAATTTTCCAGCGGCAGGTTAGCTGATCTTTTCCTTCAGCGAAGCCCGGGATGTCCCGCACGGCGAGAAAGCATTGAAAGCTTGCAATTACAGCTCCCGCTCCAATGCTTTAATATCTTCATACTTGCCAAGGACCACCAGGATGTCCTGCGGCAGAATTATGGCCTGGGGGGAGGGGTTGAACACCATGCCCCCTTCCTCCCGCTTGATGGCCACCACAATGAGATCATGTTCTTTCCTGATGCCGGAATCCAGGAGGCTCTTGTTGGCCGCCGCCGCCCGCTCCGAGACGGAAAGCTCCTCAAGCCGCAGCCCCATACCCAACTCGCCGGCATCGAGGGTCAGGTCGATAAAATCGATGACCGTCGGCCTCAGAATCTGCTGCGCCATCCGACAGGCCCCGATGAAATAGGGCGAAATTACCTTGGAGGCGCCGGCCCGCAGCAGTTTGATCTCCGCACCTTCCTGACCACTCGATCGAGCCATGATGAAAAGATCGGGGTTGATGCCTCGGGCGGAAAGAGTGATATAGACATTTTCGGCATCCGAGGACACCACCGCGATCAGCCCCTTGGCCTGCTTGATCCCCGCCCGGAGCAAGACCTCGTCGTCGGCGGCATTGCCCTCAAGGGCCAGATAATCGGATTCGTCAAGGGCCTGGATTTCCTGAGCGTTGTTCTCAACAACCACGAAAGGGCGGTCGTTTTCCTTGAGGATTTTGCAGATCACCCGCCCGATGCGGCCGTAGCCGCAGACGATGAAGTGGCCCTTCATCCCGGCGATGCGTTTTTCCATGTTCTTTCTCCCGAATATTCGCTGCAGACCGCCCTCTACCATGACCTCGGTCATCTCCCCGAAGATATACAGGACGAAGCCGACCCCCAGGAGGATCAGGATCATGGTAAAAATCCGGCCCGAAGGGTGGAGCGGAATCGCCTCTCCATATCCCACGGTGAAGATGGTAATAATGGTCATGAAGAGGCCGTTGAGAAACGAGCTGTGTTCAATCAGCATGTAACCAACTGTCCCGAACAGCAGGATGGATACGAGCAGCAGTCCGCTGATCATTGCTTTCTTTCTGGTTCCCTTCGGCATGAGCTCCTCTTTTTCGAAAGACTGCCTGATTTTACACTGGAATTCCTGCAAAATCACCGGCAAATCTTTTTGGAAGTGATACCTGGCACCGCCCTTTGCTCGATCGCTTCCACCCGCATGGCGGGCTATAACGGTCGGTCACACTTGCGC
>JARRJE010000449.1:0-2229 GCA_037379765.1 Deltaproteobacteria bacterium | reverse complement strand
TTCTTATCGGCCAGGACCAGATTTACCGGTTCGCCCCGGTGGCAAACGGCCGGGAGCTGCTCACCGAGCTTCTTGATCTATTCGAGCAAGGGCTCAGCGAGCCCCTGCCGCTCCCGCCGGCCAGCGGACTCGCCTTTGCCGAGGCGGTTCAGGCCGGCAAAACCGAGGAGGAGGCGCTCCGCGCCGCCCGTCGCTGCTGGCAGGGAAACGGCTTCGGCCGCCAGCCGGCCGAGGGAGAGGACGGTTATCACCGGCTTTGCTTCCGAGACGCCGTGCCGCTTGCCGGCCGTTTTGCCAAGTTGGCCGCAGCTTTTTTCCTGCCGCTCATTGCTCACCGATTCAAGGAGGGGTCATGAGCGGTTTTGACATTCTGGCCCTGCCGCTGGCCGGCGTCCATCTGATCGACGCCAGTGCCGGTACCGGCAAGACATTCACCATCGCCGGACTAACCTTGCGGCTGCTTCTGGAGCGAGACCTCTCCATCCGGGAGATTTTGGTGGTGACTTACACCGAGGCGGCCACCGAGGACCTGAGAGGCCGTATCCGGCTGAGGATTCGGGAGGCCCTGTCCGTCTGTGAAGGGGACAAGACCGACGATTCCTTCCTAAAGAAACTCCTGGCCGGCCAGGAGCGGGAAGCGGCCCGAAGGCGGCTCACCGAGGCGCTCCGTGATTTCGACGAAGCGGCCATCTTTACCATCCACGGCTTCTGCCAGCGGGTGCTGCGGGAAAACAGTCTTGAGACCGGGGCGCCCCTGGCGGCGGAGCTGCTGGCTGACGAGCGGCCCTTGCTCCAAGAGATCGTCGAGGATTACTGGCGACAGCACATCTATGAAGGACCAACGGTCTGGGTGGAATATGCAGCTGCCAACACCGGCCCGGCGGAACTGTTGACGCTCCTTGGCCGCCATCTCCATACCCCAGATCTGGCGGTGATCCCCGATGCGACCATGGACGAGGGGCAGCTTGCCATCGCCGCCGAACGGTTCCGGGCCGACTTCGCCGCGGTGACCAGTGCCTGGCCGACCGCCCGGGAAGAGGTGGCGGCAATTTTCGCCAACAGCCCGAGCCTTAAACGGAATCTTTACAGGCTGGCATCCATTCCGGTTTGGCTCGCGGCGATGGACGACCTCTGCCCAGAGGTCGCACTCTTTGACAGATTCGAGCGTTTCGCCACAAGCGGCCTGGCTGCGGGGGTGAAGAAGGATTGCGCCCCGCCGGCTCATCCCTTTTTCGATCTCTGCGAAGAGCTGTTGACGAGCGCCCGCGCCTTGGAGTCGGTTTTGGCCGAGCGGCTTCTTGCTTTCAAGGCCGGGCTTTTTGCCTACGCCCGGGACGAGCTGGCTGCCCGCAAGGAGCGGCTGGCGATTTACTGCTTCGACGATCTCCTCCAGCAAGTGCATCGGGGCCTGCAGGGACCGGCCGGCCGCGGCCTGGCCCGGGAGATCGCCCGCCGCTATCCGGCGGCACTGATCGATGAGTTCCAGGACACCGACCCGGTGCAGTATGCGATCTTTGCCGCTATTTACGGCATTGCCGAACGTTTTAAGAGCGGAGAAGGTATTGAGTCTTTCGCTCCTGGTGAAAGTGAGCTCGAACCACTGCTTTTCCTGATCGGCGACCCCAAGCAGGCCATTTACGGTTTCCGGGGGGCGGACATCTTCGCCTTTCTTCAGGCCTGCCGGGAGGTGACCTCCCGCTTTGATATGGATACCAATTACCGGGCCGCTGCCGGTCTGGTTGAGGCGGTGAACCTCCTTTTTGCTCGGCCCGCGGACCCCTTCGTCTTTAACGAGATCGACTTCGCTGCCGTGGCCCCGGCCGCAAGGAAAAGGGAGGGGCTCTTGCTCGACGGTGTCGGCCCTGAGCCTTTCCAGCTCTGGTTTCTAACGCGGCCGGCAGGACAGGCCAAACAGATTTCCAAGGAAGAAGCCCGAGCACGGCTCCTGCGGGCCACCGCTGTTGAGATCGTGCGGCTGCTGACTCTTGGCCGCGCGGGTCGGGCCACCCTGGACGGCCGGCCGGTGGGTGCTGGTGACATCGCGGTGCTGGTGCGCACCAACCGCGAGGCCCGGCTGGTGCAAGAGGAGCTTCTCGGCTGCGGGGTCGGAAGCGTTCTCCATGGGATGGAAAATCTGTTCGCTACTCGAGAGGCGGTGGAAACAGCTCGGCTGCTGGCGGCAGTGGCCGAGCCGGCTGACGAGGCCCGGGTGCGGCTGGCGCTGGTGAC
>JARRJE010000448.1:0-2234 GCA_037379765.1 Deltaproteobacteria bacterium | reverse complement strand
GGAAGCCTGCGCCAACATCAGTTCCTCACCACCCTTGCGCAGCAGTATATTGGAGTGGGAGGCGCCTTTGCTGGCACCGGCCTGGATTTGCTCGATCTCTGTCTGGCCCGCCGGGAGGTACTTGGGGATTTGGGGATCTGCTTCGACGGCGGAATCGAGCATTTTCCACCGGAGCTGTCCGCGCCGGGCGTTTTCTCTCTGGAAAACGGCTTGCTCGCCGCTGCCGAGGAGTTTCTGACCGGCGCGGCCGTCCCGTTTTACACGGGCACCTTTGTGACCGTGAGCTGTGTCTCCGCCACTCGGGCCCGGGGCGATATGCTGCGGGACCGCCATCAAGCCATCTGCGAGAACATGGAAGGGGCAGCTCTGGCTCGTGTCTGCCAGGATTTCGGAGTGGACCTGCTCGAAGTGCGCGTCATCAGCAACCTGGTGGAGAACCGCAATCCAATCGCCTGGCGCCTGCATGAGGCTTCTGATAAGGCATGCCGGACCGCAGTCGAGTTGCTTGCTCGCTTGAACACCGGCTGAGGAATGAAAATGAAACCGCTCACCATCGGCTTTTCGCCCTGTCCCAATGATACTTTCATTTTTTATGGACTGATGCACCGGAGAGTTCAGGCGGCGGGTCTGCGATTCGCACCCGCTACCTTGGCTGACGTGGAAACCCTGAATGAATGGGCCATGGAAGGCCGCCTCGATGTGACCAAGATTTCTTTTCACGCTCTCGGCCATGTGCTCGACAAGTATGCACTGCTCAATGCCGGGGCCGCCTTGGGCCGAGGCTGCGGACCACTGCTGGTGGCGGGACGCGAGCAGGACCTTTCCGATCTGGCCGCGAAAAAGGTGGCCGTCCCCGGTCGCTTCACCACCGCCGCCATGCTGCTCCGCCTGTTTGCCCCGGCCTGCTCCAAGCTGGTCAATATGCGTTTCGACCGGATTATTCCGGCTGTTGCCGCCGGTGAGGTGGATGCCGGAGTCATCATCCACGAGAGCCGTTTCACCTATCAGCAGCACGGTCTAAGTCTGGTCCAGGATTTGGGAGTCTGGTGGGAAGAGATCACCGGTCTGCCCATTCCCCTGGGCGGTATCGCTGCCAAGCATTCCTTGGGCGATGAGAGCCTTCGTGCCATCGAGGCGGCCATCCGCGCGAGCGTCCGCTGGGCCTTTGCGCAACCCGAAGCCTGTCGGCCATACATCCGAAAACATGCCCAAGAGCTCGACGACAGGGTTATCGATGAGCACATCGGGCTTTATGTCAATCCTTTTTCGGAAGACCTCGCTCGGGAAGGCCGAGAGGCGGTCAAGGAGTTTTTGCGGCGTGGTCGGGAGGCGGGGATCCTGCCCTACGGCTCCGGCAGATGACGGGAGAAGCCATATGCCTTCCCTCCGGGGCTGTCTTTTCGTCATCAGGTAAAGGAGCCCCTCGGGGAGATCGTCCTTCTGAGTAATGTTCTCTCAGCGAGTAGAGCTTCATAAAGCCAGTGGCGCCGCGTCTTGAAAGGATCTGAGCCTCCGCGCAACCTTGTCCGGACAATCCCCTCATCCATCCCGAAATATCCGGAAAAATCATGCAAATTCAAATTCTTAAGCTGAGCGGTCAAGAATACGGTCGATTTTAAATTTCTTCCCTTCGCTTTCTGCTATTCTGGAAGTATGGAAGGTGGTCCGCCTCTCCGCATTTCCTTCGACCCTCTGTTTTTTGTTCAACTGTTTTAATTGAACATTGTCGCCTGGGAAAACTTCGACAAGGAACTCGAACGGAGGAGATAAAACATGAGAATGCCGAGATTCATGATCTGCCTCGCTTGCCTCTTTCTTTCCTTTGCCCTTTTCAGATGTGCTTCTCCCATCGCCAAAGTCTACCGGCAGGAAGCGGTGCCGGCCAGGTTCTCCTTGGTCCACGAAAATCCGGCAAACTACGAGGGCGACACAGTGGTCTGGGGAGGCGCCATCATTCGGACCATCCCCACCAAGGAAGGGGCTACCATATACATTCTTGAAACCAAGCTCGGTTTCAGAGACAAACCCAAAGCCTCCGACACCTCCAAAGGCCGTTTTATTGCCAAGACGAACAAACGCCTTGATCCCTTGATCTATTCAAGTGGCAGAAAGATCACCATGGCGGGTAAAGTGATCGGGCAGGAAGTCAAAACCAACAAAAAAACCGGCGTGACTTATGCCTATCCTGTTATTCAGGTGGAACAGATGCACCTCTGGCCTCTCCCCGAGGCTCC
>JARRJE010000447.1:0-2234 GCA_037379765.1 Deltaproteobacteria bacterium | reverse complement strand
TCTCGGTGATGCCGACCAATCTTTATGGGCCGGGGGACAATTTCAACTTGTCGGACTCGCATGTCATTCCCGCTCTCATTCGCAAATTTCATGAGGCGAAAAAGCAGGGCGCCAAGGAAGTGGCGATCTGGGGAACCGGTCGACCCATGCGGGAATTTCTCCACGTGGATGACATGGCAGCAGCCTGCGTTTATCTCATGAATCTTCCCGAAGAGCAGGTCCGAAGGACATTTCTGTCCTACCCGCAACCGTCTTTCGTGAACGTGGGGACAGGAACTGATGTCACCATCCGGGAATTGGCGGAGATCGTCAGGGATGTGGTCGGTTTCTCGGGAGAGCTGCGCTTCGATACTTCCAAGCCGGACGGCACCCTCCGCAAGCTGCTCGATGTCTCCAGGCTGTCGGCATTGGGCTGGCGGGCCGCCATCGGCATACAGGAAGGAATCTCCCGGACATACGATTGGTTCCTGGCCAATCAGGAAAGCATTCGAGATTGAAGATTCGAGGCACAAGGCACAAGGGGCAAGGCACAAGGGGCAAGGCACAAGGCACGAGGTTCGAGGTTCAAGAGGAAAGCGCTTTTTTAGTTGCTGAGTTGCTGAGTTTACCGCTTATGAGCTTAGCAGCTGATCTGCAGCTGCCGCTACTCGTCACGATTCACGGATTCACGATTTACGTTAAACTTAAAACGGAACACGGAACACTGAAAACATGAATACGCCTTCGCTACCCGCCTTTAAGGCCTACGATATCCGCGGCCGGGTTCCTGACGAGCTGAATGAAGATCTCTCTTACCGCATCGGCAGGGCTTATGCCGAATGGCTTCACCCGTCGCGGGTCGTCATCGGCCGAGATGTGCGGCTGACCAGCGAGGCCCTGGCAAGGGCCTTGGCCAGAGGTTTGAGCGACGGCGGTTCCGATGTCTTCGACCTTGGGCTGTGCGGTACCGAAGAAGTGTATTTCGCCACCTTCCACGAGAAAATGGACGGCGGCATCATGGTGACCGCCAGTCACAA
Source organism: Deltaproteobacteria bacterium (assembly GCA_037379765.1). Taxonomy (GTDB): domain Bacteria; phylum Desulfobacterota; class Desulfobulbia; order Desulfobulbales; family UBA5123; genus JAJYKH01. Next base: position 1,218 of record JARRJE010000447.1, on the reverse strand, counting down.
TCCTGGTGATTATAACGGCATGAAGCTGGTGCGGGAGGGCTCGCGGCCGATCAGCGGCGACAGTGGGCTGCGGGACATTGCCCAAGCGGCGGCTGGAAAAGATTTTCCGACCCCCCAGCGGAAGGGCTCGATCGCCCCTCTTGACGTGAGGAGCGATTATATCGAGCATCTGCTCGGGTATATCGACCTCGGTGCCTTGAGCCCTCTGAAAGTGGTGGTCAATGCAGGCAACGGCTGTGCCGGACCGGTGCTCGATCGACTGGCTTCCCGCCTGCCTTTTCAGTTGATCAAGGTCCATCCTGAACCTGACGGCCGCGTTCCCAACGGCATTCCCACTCCCCTTCTGCCCGAGAACCGCGCTGCCACGAGCGAGGCGGTCCGCCGCCACCGTGCAGCGGCGGGCATTGCCTGGGACGGCGATTTCGACCGCTGCTTTTTCTTCGATGAACAGGGCGGTTTCATCGAGGGCTATTATATCGTAGGCCTACTGGCCAACGCCCTGCTTGCCCGGAACCCCGGGGCGCGGATCATCCACGATCCGCGCCTGACCTGGAACACCATCGATATGGTCTCCCGGGCCGGGGGGGTGCCGATCATGAGCAAGACCGGACATGCCTTCATCAAAGAACGGATGCGGCGTGAAGATGCTGTCTACGGCGGCGAGATGAGCGCGCATCACTATTTCCGCGAATTCGCTTACTGCGACTCGGGGATGATCCCCTGGCTGTTGGTCCTGGAGTTGATGTGCAAGAGCGGCCAGCCCCTTTCAGCGCTGGTCGGTGAGCGGATGCGCCTTTTTCCGGCAAGCGGCGAAATCAATCGGCGCCTGGCGACTCCGGCTGCCGTGCTTCAGAAAGTTCGCGAGATCTATGCCGACAACGCCCTCGCCATCGATGTCACCGACGGCCTCTCCATGGAGTTTCCCGAGTGGCGTTTCAACCTGCGCAGCTCCAATACCGAGCCGGTGGTCCGGCTCAATGTGGAAGCCCGCGGAGATGAAAGCCTCATGCGGCAAAAAACGGAGGAGATCCTGGAGAAGATGGCAAGGCTGGATGGGGTGGGATGACCTTACCCCGTAATTGTGGACAGTCCGAAAAGCTGCTAAAACAGCAGATCCAAGGAGGACTGTCATGGTTACTAGAAGAAGGTCGTTCCCGCTTGAATCTCGTGCCTTGCACCTTTTGCCTTGACCCTCTTAACCCTTAAATCTTAAAACTC
>JARRJE010000446.1:0-3499 GCA_037379765.1 Deltaproteobacteria bacterium | reverse complement strand
ATTCCCGATAATAAAAAAACGGCTCATCGACAGATTGACGAGGGGCAAGGCGAAAAGATGATCTCAGGTACATTTAAGGCTCTGGTGATCGAAAAAACCGCTGATGACAATTTCGTCAGACAGATCAAGGAGAGGCATATCGAGGAGCTTCCCGACCATGAGGTGCTGATCCGGGTTCATTACTCTTCACTCAATTACAAGGACGCCCTGTCGGCGACCGGCAACCGGGGGGTAACCAAGCGGTATCCCCACACTCCCGGCATCGATGCCGCCGGGGTGGTGGAAGCAAGTGTCGTCCCCGAATTTCGCCCCGGCGATGAAGTGATTGCCTGTTGCTATGATCTGGGCATGAATACACCCGGCGGCTTCGGCCAATACATCCGGGTGCCAGCCGCTTGGGTGCTGGGACTTCCGCGGAACCTTTCGCTTCAGGAGAGCATGGTCTACGGCACGGCGGGTTTCACCGCGGCCCAATGCGTGCTGCGGCTGCGAGAGCACGGGGTGCGGCCGGAAAGCGGCAGGGTTCTGGTTACCGGCGCTACGGGCGGGGTAGGGAGCATGGCGGTAGCCATCCTCGGCCAGGCGGGTTACGAAGTGACCGCAGCCACCGGCAAACCTGAGGCCGCAGATTTTCTCCGCGATCTCGGAGCCTACGAGATCATCTCTCGCGATCAGGTCACCGATGCCACGGGGCGAGCGCTACTGCGAGAGAAATGGGCCGGGGTGGTCGATACCGTTGGAGGAAACATTTTGGCCACTGCGGTGAAATCAACCCGCTACGGCGGCACCGTCACTTGCTGCGGCAACGTTGCTTCGCCCGAACTGGTGTTGACCGTTTATCCCTTCATACTGAGGGGGGTGGGCCTCCTCGGCATCGATTCGGCTGAGTGTCCGCTTGCCGTCCGCCGTGAGGTCTGGGAGAAACTGGCTGGTCCCTGGAAGCTGACCCGCCTCGACCGGTTGGCCAGGGTGATTTCGTTGGCGGAACTCGACCATCATCTTGATCTCATTCTGGCTGGAAAGGAAAAGGGCAGGGTGGTTGTGGACATGATCCATTAGAGGTCCTGATAGGCGAAACCATGGCTCCGGCAACCGGGAGGACATATCGGCTGCAAGACGGCCGGCTCCTTGGCTATGCCGAATTCGGCGATCCCCTCGGCCGCCCGGTTTTCTATTTCCATGGCCTGCCGGGTTCCCGTCTTGAGGCTGCGTTTATGGATGAGCCTGCCCGCAAGTGGGGACTGCGGATTATTGCCCCGGATCCCCCGCCGATTACGCGGTGCGGTTCTGGTCTGCATTCTCTGTCCTCTGGATCCTCCGCAATCGTTGTCAAAATTACCTCCCTGGCCTCGGTTCGTTTTCGCAATCGCCCGCCGTTCTCCCCACTTGCTGGCATTGTTCGTTCATACTACGATCTTCTGTCTCCGCCGTTGTCCAGAACCTGTCCTTGGGCTTATGGCCTGGAGAGCTTCGCCGGCGGACCGGACCGTGCTGACCCGCGCCGAAGGGCGACGACTCCTTGGGCAATCCTTCCGGGAAGCGATACGGCAAGGGGAACAAGGAGGCATCCTCGAGCTGCAGCTCTTGACCCGTCCCTGGGGATTCCGCCTGGAGGAAATCGCCACAGAGGTGACACTTTGGTACGGCGGCCAGGACCGGACGGTGCCGCCTTGGCTCTGTGCTGCCCAGGCTGCCGCTATTCCCCGATGCCGGGTGCATTTCCTGCCCGGAGAAGGACATTTTTCTTTGCCTGCCAACCATATGGAGGAAATTTTAAAGATACTCCATGCCCCGACTTGACCTGGGGCAATTCATACCGCAGTTTGATGGCGCTCTTTTTTCAAATGGAGGAGAGGATTTAGAGGGCTCGCTGGATGACTTCGGACAGGGAAGGGTGGACGTGGATGGGCACGGTGATGCCGGCAGCATTACCCTCGACGGCCGTCATGACCACGACTACTTCGTGGATGAGGGTGGAGGCGTCCGGCCCCATGATGTGGCAGCCGAGGATTTTCGATTGGGTCGGATCGATCAAGAATTTGACGAAGGCGTCCTCGGCCTCCATGGCAATGCCCATCCCCGTTTCCATGTAATCCAAATGAAGTGCCTGGTACTCGATCTCCATCGCTTTGGCATCCTGCTCGCGCAGGCCGACAGCAGCGATCTGGGGCGAGGTGAAGATCGCCCGGGGCATGACTGAATAATCCATGGCGTGCCGGTGCTCGCCGGCCATATTCCAGAAAACGTGCTGCGCCTCTCGGTTGGCGGCATGCTTGAATTGCGCCCTGCCGATGATGTCGCCGAGGGCCCACACATTCTCTGCGCTTGTTGCGAGAAATTCGTCCACCTTGATGAAGCCTCGCTCATCGGTTTTCACTCCGGCATTTTCCACCTGCAAGAGGTCGGCATTGGATTGCAGGCCGGCGGCGATAAGCAGGGCCTCCGCCTTCAAGGTTTTTCGATCGCCTTGATCATCCTCGGCCACTACGATCTTGGTGCCGTCCTGCTCCTGCCGGACACTTTTTGCCGAATGATTGAGCAGGACGTTGTATTTTCGGGCAAAGACGCGGGTGAATTCCTTGGAGATGTCGACGTCCTCCTGCCGCAGCAGCCGGGCGGAGTGCTGGACGATGGTGACCTCGGTGCCAAGGGCACCGTAAAAATGACCGAGCTCGGCGCTGATGTAGCCGCCGCCGATGATGATGAGAGAGCGGGGTTGCCGGGTCTGGCGGAGGGCTTCGGTGCTGGTCCAGTAGTCAACCTTTTCGATCCCCGTGATAGAGGGCACTCGGGGCCGGGCGCCCGCAGCGATCAGAATACGCTCGCCACGGAGCTCTTTGTTTCCTGCTCTGAGGGTGCTGGGACCGGTGAAAAAGGCTGTCTCCCTGTAAAGATCGAGCACCTTGTTTTCCCTGAGGTTGTCCTCCATGGCCGCGGACTCTGCGTCGACGTGATTGCTGGCTCTGCCGGTGATGGCCGCAAAATCGACTGCCGTGATTTTCGCTTGGATACCGAACCGGCCGGCTTGACGAATGGTCTCCGCTACATCGGCGGCGTGGATGACCATCTTGGAAGGGATGCAGCCTCGGTTGAGACAGGTGCCTCCCAAGGGGCCTTTTTCGATGAGGGCCACCTCCCAGTCCAGATGCTCGGCGGCAGCGACCGCCACATCGAGTCCGGAGCCGGCGCCGATGACAATGAGGTCGTATTTCTTACGTGGCATGAGTCATGGATGAGGAAAGTGCTGCAATGACGAATATAATCCCTATCTTAGACCTTTCTGGGAAGAGGATCAAGACGGGTAATGGGGAAAGTCCTGCAGACAACAATAAAGCTTCCTTCCCACCCAGGCATCGGTGGCGGCATACTGGATTTGGGCTGGGGTAAGGGTGCCCTGGGCCCAATTGGAGGTTTGAGCGCCCTTGGCAATGCGGCGGCCAAGCAGAGCCGCGGCCAGACCTCGCAGGCCGTGGTTCTGAAAGCCTGCCCGTTTGGCGAG
>JARRJE010000445.1:0-3456 GCA_037379765.1 Deltaproteobacteria bacterium | reverse complement strand
GCTTGCCGTGGGGGATACCGAACACCTCCTCTTCGGCCTGTGTGGAAGTGAGCCCAAAGGCGCCCCGCATGAAAAGCGAATCAAGATAACGGGAACACAGGTGGGAAAAATAGACCAGCTTGCCGATATCGTGCAGAAGGGCCGCCGCCCCTGCCTCCTCTTCGTGGCCCGGTACGATCTCTCTGGCCACGATCCGAGCCAGCTTGGCACATTGCAGGCTGTGCACGGCCACCTTCGCCGCCTTATTGCGGCACCTTGCCGGCTGGGGGAACACCTCCATGGCGCAGATGTAGAGCACGATCTCCCGCACCAGTCGTTCCCCCAAAAACGTGATGGCATGCTCCAGGCTGCTGATGCTGGCGGTCTTGAAGAATGCCGCTGAGTTGACGATCTGGAGGAGACGTGAAGCGATCATCGGGTCCTTCTCGATGACTCCGGCCAGATCCTTCATTGCATAATCGGGGTCGATCAAAACCTCTTCCAGTTCCCGAATTACCAGTGGCAGCCCCGGGATGTGGCTGCTCTTTTCAAGAAACCTCCAGCATTCCTGGACGTCGAGACGGGTATGCAGGGCCAGGGTGGACTCGATGACCTTTAGTATTTGCTTCGGTTCGCTGGGGTAGAAGAAGAGCCGGTGGGCAAAGCCGCTGGTGACCACCTTCATCAGATCAATGGCCTTGTCCGGCTCCTCGTACACCATCCGGATGCAGTTGGGATTCGCCTGCTGGACGTGCTCCAGCAACTCGTAAATCGGGAGGCAGGGGTCAGTGAGCCGACAAAGGATCATGTCGGCAGTGACGCCCGCCATGATTGCCTTGGCTTCTTGGACGGTCGTACAATAAGAAACGAAATGGGAAGACCCGGCCAGCAGCGGCTCGAAAAATTCGCTTCTTTGCCGGTCTGCATCGACTATGAAGATGGAACAACTTTTACGCTTGGGCATGAAGAGCTCGGCCTTACATCTGCGCGACAACCCAGAGGATTGCATTTCTCGAATTATTATCTTGCCTTCCCAGCATAGGAGGCATTATGTTTCAGCTGAAAATACTTCCTTTTTGCATCAATATTCAACCTATTTGCATGTATTCCATCCTTGATGCCGCACACGCCCATGCGGCCTCCCCGCGCATCACCTTTCAAAAATCGACGCTGGTGCGGATCGCACCCGCGGAACAAGCGGCTGCGGCAAGTGCTGTCACCTCTCCCTTCGGGACAGAAGCCGACTCATGGGCACACAGCCGGGCACTGCGGGAGCTTCCGAGCCAGAAGTCGGCTTCCAGATCGGCAGGACTACTCCTGATCCAGAGAGGCCGAATCGCCAACAGGACCGCGATTTCATCCACCCCTAACCAAAACTGAAGGAGAGTGACCCGTTGATCCAGCTCATCGTGGCCGCTGGCCTGGCCATCACCATCTCCGCCATGTGCAGCTTATTCGAGGCCGCACTCTACTCTATTCCTACCAGCCGCATCGAGGTTCTCAGCCGCTCCGGCAAATTTTCCGGCCAGCGCCTGAAAAAACTCAAGACCGACATCCACCGGCCGATCACTGCCATTCTCACCCTCAACACAGTGGCCAACACCACCGGGGCGGCCATTGCCGGCGCCTCGGCCGCCGCAGTCTTCGGAGAGCACTCTCTGGGATTGTTTTCGGCCTTCTTCACTCTGGCCATTCTCATTTTTTCGGAAATCCTGCCGAAGACCGCCGGAGTGGCTTATAACCGGACCGTCGCTCCAGTGATCGCCCTGCCCCTCGACTGGCTGGTGAAGCTACTCGCTCCCCTGGTCTGGATCGTTCAGACGATCGCCCGCCTTATCCCCACCCAGGGGGAGGAGCTGCTGGTCTCGGCCGAAGAAATCCGGGCCACCGTGGCCCTGAGCCGCGCCTCTGGGAAAATCGACTCGGAGAGGCACGGGGAAAAACTCCTCACCGAGATCATGCACCCGGTTCATTTTGTCCCCGAATCCGCCCCGCTCAACATGGTCCTTCTCGATTTCTTCGAAAAGCGCAAGCATCTCTTCGTAGTTGTGGACGAGTACGGCAGTGTTACCGGCGTCATCAGCCTGGAAGACATCATTGAAGAGATCGTGGGTCAGGAAATCATGGACGAGACCGACAAGACCCAGGACATGAGAGAACTGGCTCGTCGCAAACGACGGATCCTGACCGGAAAGTAAGCAATAGACTTCCACCAGTCAGCTATCAGCCTTTAAACCTTTTGCCTTGGGCCTCGAGCCTCGTGTCTCGAGTCTTTTCCCCTTGAACCTAAAAAATCACGGTCAGATAGACCAGAAGCAGGCCGACGATCAACAGGGAGATGCCCAGGAAGTTGCGGAACGGGATGAGCCCTTCGAAATCCTCCAGGCAGAAACGCCAGAGGATGTACGTGCCGGCCACAGCGCCGTTGAGCATGAAGAAAGCAGAAAAGACCTGGATCGGAAAAACGGGAATGGAGAAGGCGAACCCTTCCAGGGCATGGGTACCGAATTGCCGGCCCAGAGTGGGCAGGAAGTTCCCGACCCCGGTAGTGAAATATTCCATGCGGTAAACCAACTCGCCGGTGAAGGCCATGGGCACGAAGATGGGCACCATGGGCGAAAATTTGCCGAAAGAGGGGTCTTCGCCGATGCCGAACAGCCGTGAGCCGATGCGGACAATGGCTACCGTCAGCAGAAAGCCCGCGATCAGCAGGAAGCTGAAAGCGGCCGCGTCCCATCCGCCCAGCCAGGCGGTCACCTGGTGATAGATCGGCTTTTCCCGCAGAAAACGGGCCAGCTGCGAGCCGATCAGAAAGGGCATGATGTAGGCGCAGGTGATGTAGCGCCCTTTGTTGCGGATGAGCTCGGAGTAAGGATTTCTCAGCAGGAGCTGAGGCGAGTCGCGGTCGCAGAGCGGAAGGCAGTGGCCGCAGACCAGACAATGAAGATTGTGCTTGACGTTGTAAGCGCCCAGATAGACCGGGCAGCCCCGCTTGCCTTCCTTTCCTTTATGACACGCGAAGGTTTCGCAGCCCCGGCACTTGTCGAAGTCAGGCCGGAACTCGGTGATGGCGATAGTTGCCGCCGCCCCTGAGATGCGGCCCAGCGGACAGAGGTGGCGGCACCAAGCCTGACCGGGATAAAGCGCCGAGAGGAAGGCCGCCCCCAGGACAATGGAGAGCACCATCAGGGAGGTGCCGGCCGGCCACCGGTAGAGGCCGGCCACAATCTCGATCCAGATGATGAGGGCGAGCAGAAAAACCGAGATGTAGACCCCGTATTTCTTCAAAAACTGCGGCACGCTTCGGGAGAGGCTAAACCCCTTGCGTTGCAGAAAGACGCCCAGGCCGGGAAAGGGGCAGATGCCGCACCACATCCGGCCCACGAAGAACCAGCTGAGGACGATGAAAGGCCACAGCACTCCCCAGGTCAGAAATACGGCCACGTTGGCATGGGGGTCCTGGGGCCCGAACAGGCC
>JARRJE010000444.1:0-2249 GCA_037379765.1 Deltaproteobacteria bacterium | reverse complement strand
GCAAAATCAGGCTGTAAACACGCAGCATGATTTTGCTCTGCTTCCTTCTCTGGCTCTGCAGTCTGATCCGGGCCAGGCTCAGCAGTCTTTTCCGGTTCCGCAATCTGCCCCGGTTCCGCCGTCTGCCCAGGTTCTGCAACCTGCTGCGGCTTTACTACGGATGCTGCCTTTGTTTCTTTGGCAGATTCTGCGTTCGCAACCGAGGCTACATCGGACACAGGCGGCACCGGAGGCGCAGGCTTGTTTACGGCGAAAGTGTACGTTTCCAGAGAGCCGACGATGCTGCTGGCCTCCTCCGGTCTGTCATAGCGAGCAGGCACCAGCTTCGCCAACTTCTTGAGACTCTTGTCGATCCACTCGTTGTAAACGCCTTTGGAGATCAACTTGAGATTATTTTCATGGATATCAATGGCCTTCTCTTCGAAGGGATATGACTGCTCATCAAGGGCCAGCTCGTACTGTTCCAGTTCCTCGGGACTCAGCCCCTCGGGACGCTCGGACTCCTTCAGGGATTTACTGAAGTTGGAGTAGACCTCGGCCAGGTAGAAAGTTGCAGCGGCGGTCACCTCTCCGACTCCATAATCCAAGAGCTTGCCGAATTCCTGCGTCGATGCCTTCATCAGCTCCTGCTTCTTCTGGAGGTTTTCCTTAAGGGGTTTTACAAGCTTGACGGCCACGAATTGTTCATATGTCAGCTTGGCCAACACCAACCCGGCCTTCGCGGCGAGATACCTGGTCCGATCGGTCCTGGCGCTCCCGGCAGAGGCGTCGATGGCGACGATCTCCCTGAGTTGCTGCAGATAGTTTTTCTGATCGCCCTGGGCTTTCAGGATTTCAGCAATTTTATTGCGCGTTTCCAGGTTGAGGTCTACCGGTTGCGGGAAATAGCCGACGTAACGCTGGTAAACCTCAAGCGCGCGGTCGCGGTCGCCCCCTTGCTCATACAACTGCCCCGCAACCTGAAGGGCCTCCCTTCTCACATCGTCGTCCTTCGATTCCTTTTCGATGCGTTCATATTCATTGGCCGCCAAGGAAAGCTTACCCTCTTCCTTGTAAACGTAGGCCATCTTCTTGGTGACCTCCGATTGCAACTTGTGCCCGGGGAATGTCTCGCGGAATCCCTTGAGCACTGTGGCCGCCATTTCCCAATCTTTGAGTTGGATCAGGGCGGCAGCGCCGTCAAACTCGGCCGTCGGTCTGATCTTGGAGGTGGGCGCCATCTTGCTCACCCGCAGAAAGTTATCCGCCGCAGTCCGATAATCCCCTTTGGCCTTCGCCTGTTCACCCTGCTTGTAAATCGAGGCGGCGAGATTATCGACCAGGGAGTCGCGGGTCTTGTCATCCGGGGGCAGCAAGGCCAGAACCTTCACATAAGCCTTTTCGGCCTCACTGTACCGACTAAGCTCGTAGGACGAATGGCCGAGGACAAGCCAGCCCGAGCGCAAGACATCCGTGTCGGCGCCGGGGAAACCCTGGATGAGCTTTTGCGCGGCCGCCACCGCCTGCTCGTAGTCTTTCATGTCGTAGAGATCATCCACGGCCGCCCCGAGAACGATCGCCGCCTTTTCATGCTCCGGGAAAGTATCGGCAAACTTTAGCGAGCTGCGGACAACCTCCCGCTTGACCCGGTCCTTGTCCTGAGAAGGGGCGTTTTTAAGATCTTGCCGGTACGCATAAACCGCAGCGTAGCCGGCTTTGGAAGATTTCTCGTGGTGCGGGTAATCGTATGCCGTTTTCTCGTATTCCACGGCCGCTTTGGCAAAGTTGCCGTTTTCCAGAAGAAGATCCGCCAACTGGTAATTGATGGTCGGCGATTCCTTATCCTTCGGGAACGAGGTGAGGAATTCCCGATACCAGTGAAGAGCCTCTGTGAAATTCGCCTGCTTGTCCTCGGCATGGTGCGGGTTCTGGTAGAGCGCATGGTAATGATCTGCCAGATCCGTCAGGTTGGTTTTCAGGTAACCAAGGACCTCCGGGTAGTCGCTCGGTTTGAAATGCTGCCAGTATTCGGCCTTCAGGCCGTATTTCTTGGCGAATTCCTTTTTCGAGTCGATAACGAGAGTTGGGAAGCCGCCGGCCATGTTGATCTCGATAACCCGCATGAGGAAGTGGGGCGATTTTTCATGGAAAGGATTTGCTTTGATGAAAGCGTTGTAGGTCTTGGTGGCATCACTGTAACGCCGCTTCTCGAAGTAGTATTCACCGAGATTGCTGTAGATGCCGTCCTCGTAACTCCGCTTGCCGTGCTT
>JARRJE010000443.1:0-2257 GCA_037379765.1 Deltaproteobacteria bacterium | reverse complement strand
GAAACCGTCGATTACCTGCAACAGCCGGAGCATCTGCCCACATGGTTGCGCGATTGAGCTTCTGGCTGGACAGCCTCCTTCGGAGCTATGCCAGGATATTTTTTTCGGACAGCCGCCTGTTCGGGGCAGCCATCCTGGCCTCCTCATTCGTCTTCCCCGCCCACGGACTCTTCGGGCTGATAGCCGTGCTCGTCGTCAATACGGCCGCCCTGGCCGTCGGCCTCGACCGGAGCGGCATCCGAGAAGGGCTCTACGGGTTCAACGGGGTGCTCACCGGGCTCGGCGTCGGCTTCTTCTACCAGTGGAACCTCCAGGCTTTGGTCATTCTGGTCGCCGCCTCGATCATGGTGCTTTTCGCCCGGGTTCTCCTCGACCGTTTTCTCGGCTATTATCTGGGGCTGCCGGCCATGAGCCTGCCCTTTACCCTGGTGACCTGGCTGCTGTTGCTGGCCACCCTGGACTTCGGGTATCTGAGCGTTTCCTTCGAAAGACTGCAGCTTTTCCAGATCCAGGTGCCTGGCCTCCCGGAATGGGCAAGCTCCCTGTTCTCCAATTTCGGAGCAGTGCTCTTTCAGGTCAACCCTGTTTCGGGTCTCATCATCGCCATCAGCCTGCTCCTTTTTTCACCGACCGCCCTCTTGCTTTGTCTGCTCGGCTTTGCCGCCGGGAACGGCCTCCATAATTTTCTGGGTATCGAGCCATCGCTCATCACCAAGCAGTTCCTTGGCTTCAACTACATTCTCACCGCCCTGGCCTTGGGGGGGATTTTTGCCGCCCCCTCTCTGGGCAGCCTGCTGGCGGCCATGGCCGGTGTTCTCTGCGCAGTGCTGATTCTAACCAGCCTGATCAACATCCTTCCGTCCCTCCTCACCCCCTTGGCCATGCCGTTCAACCTGGCGGTGCTGCTCGTGCTCTATACCTTGAAGAGCAGGTCCTTTCCCGAGCTGGGCATCGAGTTGATCCCTCCCCCGGAAATCTCCACTCCGGAGGCGCACGTTGCCGCCAGCCGGCGCTCCCGGTTCGGCCCGGTCCTTCCCTTCAACGGCACCTGGCAGGTCACCCAAGGGGTCAATGGCGACTACACTCATCAGGACGACTGGTTCTTCGCTTACGACTTCATGGCAGTTGACGGTCAGGGCGCCACCTACCGGCGCGACGGCAATCGGCTTGAAGACTACTATTCGTTCGGCCTGCCGGTCCTGGCCCCGGCGGCGGGCCATGTGGCCGCGGTATGCGGCCGCATCGAGGATAACCCGGTGGGGGTGAACAACCTGGAGGACAACTGGGGCAATTACGTCATCATCGAGCACGCCCCGGAGTTGTACAGCTGCCTGGCCCATCTGAAAAAAGGCTCGGTGGCTGTAGAGGTCGGCCAGCGGGTAGAGCAGGGCCAGATGATCGGCATCTGTGGCAACTCCGGCCGCTCCCCTTATCCGCATCTTCATCTGCAGTTTCAGATGCACCCGTTCATCGGCGCCGCCTCCATCCCCTTCCGTTTTGCCAACCTGCAGCTCACCAATGAAGGAGTGCAGCATTATCTGCATCGTTGTACCCTCGCCAAGGATCAGATCGTCCGCAATCTTCCCTGTTCCCCGGAGGCGGAATCGTTCTTCCCCTACCGTTCCGGCGACCTTTATCGCTTCGAAAGCGGCCGGGGGAACGAGACCTGGCATTACCGAAGCGACGAGGCGGGCAACCAGTGGCTTGAAGCCTTGCCGGAACGAACCCGGGCGCACTTTTCCCTGGCCGGCTGTGTGCTGCGCTTCCATCGCCTGGAGGGCGGCACCCACTCCGGCCTTTACCGGCTGGCCTCGCTTCTGCCTGAAATCTCCCTGGGAGGCGAGGGCGAGCGGCAGTGGACCACTTTTGCTCCCATCGAGCATTTCCTTCTTCGGCATCTGACGGCAATGCTCGCCCTGTTCGGCTTGCAGCCAACCCTGCGGCTGGAGTGCACCCTTGCCGGCGGCTTTGCCGAGCGGCGGCTGTCGGTGAACCCCACTCCCTGTCTGAAATTGGGAAAGCTGCTCCTGCCTCTTGGCAGAAGGGGAGAGCCGCTCGAGGTCAGTTTCAGCAAAGGCCGGGGGGTGGAGAGCATGCGCCGGGGGGGCTTTTCTTTGCGCCTGCGGGCGATCGAGGAGGAAGCGGCCATTCAATAAGATTTTTGGGGAGAACAGGGCGGAGAGATTGCCCATTTTCTGCCGATGGTGCAAAATAGTAGCAGGATCGGACTAAGGAGCGGATTCCGGAATCGGAATGG
>JARRJE010000442.1:0-2257 GCA_037379765.1 Deltaproteobacteria bacterium | reverse complement strand
AAAAACATCGAAATCGCATGCCGGTGCACGGTCTGCTGTCCCGAGCTTTTCTCCTACCGGCGAGAGGGGCGAACCGGCCGCTTCGCCGCCGTGATCGGGCTGCGGTGAGAGCGGGGCTTCATGTCTGTCCGAGCCATTGCCATCGAGCTGCTGTGCCGCTGGGAAGAGAAGGGTGAACCGCTCGACTCTTTTCTGGAGCAGCCCGCAGTCGGGCTTGAAGATCTCCGCGACCGCCAGCTGCTGTTTGCCCTGGTCTACGGGGTAGCCCGCTGGCGCGGCTACCTCGACTGGGTGATCGGTCGGTTTTCCTCCCACCCGCCTGCCAAGATGAAACCCCGGACCAGTGCGGCCCTGCGGGTAGGACTTTTGCAGCTTCTGATCCTGGACCGCATCCCGGCGGCGGCGGCGATTAACGAGACGGTGCAGGCCCTTCGGGCCGCCCGGCAGCCCAAGTGGCTGACCGGCTTCGTCAATGGCTTGCTGCGGAATGTGGAACGGCAGCGAGACGATCTGGCCACGCCTTGGCATCAGGCGGAGAAGCTGCCTCTTTCCGCGCGCCTCAGTCACCCGCAGTGGCTGCTCGATCGCTGGCGGAACCGGTATGGTCCCGAGAAGATGCTCGCCATCGCCGCCGCCGATAACGAGCCGCCGCCGCTCTGCCTGCGCATCAATACGGCCAGGATTTCGGTTGAGGAATTCCTTGCAGCCTGTCGGGAAAGCGGGATTCCGGCGGAGGAGGGCGGTCTGGCGCCTTTGGCCGTGCGTCTCCCCGGTTATGGCGGGCCGGTCGCGCAGATCCCCGGCTTCGAGGCCGGGTGGTTCATGGTGCAGGATGAAGCGGCGCAGCTGGTGAGTCTGCTGGCCGGGCCTTTCCTTGAGGGCGGCCGCTATCTCGACGCTTGCGCCGGGCTGGGAGGAAAAACCACGCACCTGGCGGCTCTGGTGCCCGCTGACAGTTCTCTGGTCGCCATTGAACCCAACCCGAAGCGGGTCGAGCGGCTGCAGGAAAATCTCGCCCGTTTGGGTCTGGCGGAAAAAGTGGCGGTCCGGATTGGCGAGCTGAGCGGACACCGCACTGCTTCTGCGCGTTACCGTTCCATCCTCGTTGATGCCCCTTGCTCCGGCCTGGGAGTGATCCGCAGGCATCCGGACATCCGCTGGAACCGGAGTCCTGAGGACCTCGGCCGCTATCAACAGAAGCAGTTGACCTTGCTGACGGAAGCAGCGGCATTGCTGCTGCCCGGCGGGGCTCTCGTGTACGTCACCTGCAGCATCGAGCCGGAGGAAAACGATCAGGTCGTCGCCCGTTTTCTGGCCGACCATCCGGAATTCAAGGTGAGTGACGCCCGGGAGCTCCTGCCCTCTGCGGCCGCTGCTTTGGTTGACGAGAAAGGATTTTTCCGGACTCTCCCCGGAGAGCAGGGCCTGGACGGGTTCTTTGCCGCCCGATTGGTTCGGGAATAGAATGTTATTGAGCTTAAAACTTAAGACTTAAAACTGAAAACTATCGTGAAAAGGCTCTTCGCCTTTTCGCGAGAACACATTTATGGAACCGAAATGGATCCGTATCCGGGGTGCCCGGATGCACAATCTCAAAAACATCGATGTCGATCTGCCCCGCAATCGGCTGGTGGTCTTCACCGGCTTGAGCGGCTCAGGCAAATCCACCCTCGCCTTCGATACCCTGTATGCCGAAGGGCAGCGCCGGTATGTAGAGTCACTTTCCACTTACGCCCGTCAGTTCCTGGGGCAGATGGACAAGCCCGAAGTGGAAATGATCGAGGGATTGTCGCCTGCGGTTTCCATCGAGCAGCGCACTACCAGCCGCAATCCCCGGTCCACCGTCGGAACCACGACGGAAATTTACGACCACCTGCGGCTGCTTTTTGCCCGGGTGGGAAAGCCCCACTGCCCGGAATGCGGGAGGGAGATACGACCTCAGAGCCTTCAAGAGATGACCAATACCCTTCTCGCCTTCCCGGAAGGAACCAAGATCGTGCTCTTGGCGCCCCTGGTCGACGGCCAGAAAGGTGAACACCAGGAATTGCTCGCTAAGCTCCGCAAGCAGGGATTCATCCGGGTACGGATCGACGGAGATATCCGCAGCCTCGACGAGCAAGTCCCGCTGGCAAAATCAAAGCGCCATACCATCGAGGCGGTGGTCGACCGGCTGGTCATCAAGCCATCCATTATCCGGCGACTTTCCGAGTCGGTAGCCACGGCCGTAAGCCTTGCCGACGGCTTTCTGCTGGTGCAC
>JARRJE010000441.1:0-2257 GCA_037379765.1 Deltaproteobacteria bacterium | reverse complement strand
GCAAGTTTGCGCGTCGTGCTTGAGCGTATTGTTATGCTAAATTTTTCAATTATTACAGTTGGCTATGTGCTTTTTTACTGAAAAAGCCAATTCCACTTCCCAATGAACTTCCGAGCAGTGTGCTACCAAGAAAGAACAGAATTAGGCCTGTTTTTTCGTTAGTAATTATTTCTGGAGGTACATAGATATCAGGTTGATAGATAGTACTTGTGAAGCCTAACCAACTAAAATAGATATTTGGTAAACAGGAAATAGCACCGCTTATGGTGCCAATTGCCAAATTGTATAGAATTAAATGCCTTTTAAATGATTTTATGCAGTTTTTCTCCAATAGTATATTTAGGCTGATAAAGATCATTCCGAAAATAAATCCATGGATACCGTAAAAAACAAGCGAATATAGATTGTCTCTTATCAGTGATGAAATAAGATAAAATGAGATGAAGGCATAAATAATAGCTGATATTGCGCCTATAAATGAACTTCTTATTATTCTTATGAGATTTGGCATTGAGGCCTGTTTTTTGTTTATTCGTAGCATAACTATATTATTATCTAGCGCAGCCTTTTTCGGCCACTCAGCTTCTTTCACTCCGGCACACTGCTAGAAAATGTTTCAAAACTTATTATTATCTCGCAGCTCATGGCAGATAATAATGAATATTTATGATTATCTAGCGCTACATAATCATGCCGGAAAATTATCCATGGCCGTCCTACAGCATTCGAACGACACCTGGCTGACAATCGGATTGTCCCGGAAAAACGGCTGCCATTTATCTTCACTGGTATCCCGCTTCCTGACTTTCGCCAAAAAGCATGAAGTCCTTCCTGCGGATTACCGGGAGATCGAGCCATTCTTGCACCAATTTGCCAATTCGACCAGGTGCCCGGCGAAACACGCCTTTGAGGCGCTGCGGCTCACTTTTTTATGGTTCCGGCCCAAGCGCCTGCCTTTTCTTTAGCCAAGACTCTTGCAGTAAAAACCAGGTGTTCATAAAAAGCAAGGGAACCATCTACCTACTACCATGCTAAGATCGAGTTATTTTCCAAATTCCCTCACCTGCCCCTGCCCCCTTAGCCATTCCACAGTCCATTTACGAAAATAGAGTACGGACTCTGTGGCTATGCCGTATGATGCTACCTCGGGCGAGGAGGCGCGAAGCATGGCCTTATTGCCAAATGGTAAAGTTTGCTCTCTGGATCCATCTTAATAAGACAAGCCATTGTCATCAGAAGCCCCTATACACCCCCCATCGATATTGATTGTTCTCTTCGCTCATTCCGGAAAAGCTGATACCATTTTGAGAAAGAGAAGGCTTCCCGTGCGGGTCTATTTGTCAGCTCATATTTCCCGGAGGAAGCAGGGATCGACTCCACAGCCTGGTTGAGATATATCGCTGGGATCCTCATATTTGACATGGGCCTGAGTTTGATCATCGGTGCCTCGACAGACCCGCATCCGGGTTGGGTCTGGGGAGGCGTCATCATCGCAATCATCGGCATCTTCCTGATCTTCGCCGGTCTAGGCTGGCCCGAGGAAACATCCCCCACAGGAGAAAAGACCATGAAAATCCAGAAAATCGGCATCGTCGGCTCCGGCCATATCGGAGGAACTCTTGGAACTCTGTTCGCCAAGGCCGGATACGAGGTTTTCTTCAGCTCCCGTCATCCGGAAACCCTCGAGGACCTGGTCCGGGAGGCCGGGCCCAAGGCCCGGGCCGGGACGGTCCGTGAGGCCATCGGCTTCGGGGACGTGATCCTGATGTCGCTACCCCTGAAGGCCTTCCACGAGCTCGATGCTGAAACGAAGGAGGCCCTGAAAGGCAAGATCGTGATCGATACTTCGAATCCCTACCCCGAGCGGGACGGAGAGATCGCCGAGGAGGCCAAAAAAGAACATGGCGGCACCGGGCCCTTCGTGACCCGCCTGCTGCCGGGGGCGAGGATCGTCAGGGCGTTCAACACGGTCTACTTCGAGGACCTTCGGAAAACGGTGAACGAGAAGGGAGAGCGGATCGCCATCCCGATCGCGAGCGACGACGAGGAGGGGCTGGCGGCGGCCATGGAGCTTGCCGAAAATGCAGGCCTCGAGCCCGTGGTGGTGGGAGGCTTGGCCACCTCGAAGATGTTCGATGTCGGAACCCCGGTTTATGCGACCAGCGCCTCGGCCAAGGAAATCAAGGAGCGGCTTCATCTGAAGGAGGAGGTGAAGGCCGGAGCATGATCGACCGGGAGATGAGGAGGATCTGGATAT
>JARRJE010000440.1:0-2990 GCA_037379765.1 Deltaproteobacteria bacterium | reverse complement strand
CAGCCGAGGACTCGGGCCAGAAGCCAGATTATGAACCCGGCCGCGCCTCCCGCGATTTGGTGGGGCACGGCCCAACGCATCTCTTTTTTGACCCCGGAGAGTGAGGTCTAAGTGGATGAGCCGGTGAAGTTCATGCCGTAATAGGAGGCGATTGCCAACAGGATCATCAGGAGGCCGACAAGTTCGCCGATCGACCAGGGAGGCGGCCAGGCCGAAGCACGCCACCAGAGCAAGGGGCCTGCGGCTATCAGCCCGGCCATCAACCCTTTGATTGCAAAGGCGCGCCCGGGAAGGACAGGCAGCAGCACCGGCATGAGGGCGGTTCCGGCCAGAATGCCGGTTACGAAGGCAAGGCCGGCGAAAAAGCCATAGTGGAGTGCATCGGCCCAATATCCCTGCGGACCGCCCAGCCCGCCGAGAAGAAAAAGCAGCGGCACGGCCAAGAGCACCCATTTCAGCGCGCCGACCATCTCCATGGGAACGAGAACCAGTCGCTCGCGGAAGGGAAAACGCCGACGGCGCATGCCGGGGCTCGCCTCGCCGCCGGCGTCAAGAAAGGCGGGCAGATCGGCGGCCAGAATCGGGCCGTACTTGACCGTAAAGCCGCTCTGTTTCTTGACTGCGTGGGCGGCAACACCTGGAGCACCCAACTGCGGCACAATGATTTCCCGATGACTGACCACTCGGGTCAACCCGCTCGCCTCGATCCGCGCCGTCAACTCCGATCTCCCGACGAAGTCCATCGAAGCTCATTTTATAGTTGGCAGTGACCAGAACAGGAGAATCGGCGGTGGGCCGGCCCACGGCGTAGAGGCCCGGCTCCACCTTGTAGTCCATTCGGCCCACGCCCCAACGCGCTTTGAAGGTGCCCCAACTGTCAGCCGGTTCCAGTTGGGTGCCGGCTTGCGGCACCTGGCCGACAACGGTCGGAATCACTCCGGTGACGAAAGACTGCTTGACGCTCGGCAGGCCCGCCCGGGCTTGCTTCTTGGGCTGTCAGCCGGAGGATGGCTGTAGAGAAACCGGAGAAGGTCCCGGGCAGCAGCTCTCCGGCCCCTTTGGATGACGAGATACGCTCAGTTCATTCATAAGTTCGGATTGAGCCCTCCTGAAATAAATAATCTTTGCGATGAAATCTAAAAACGGCGCTGAAGCATGAAGTGAAAAACCGCGTCCGGCGCGGTGTTCACGATCACGTCTTCGGCAAGGGCCACATCGAAAGAGAGGTCCGCCGGCAGGGCCAGGGTGCCTCCCAGGACCAACTGAGCCGAGCTGTCGCCCAGCTCGGTCAGCGCGCTGTCGTAAAAGGCGGTATGCCCGTCCAGTTGGGCTTTCAAGGTCAGCCACGTCAAGGGCTGCCAGCCAAAGCCCAGAGAGCCGAACCCCACTACATGCCGCTGCCGGTCGGGGAGGACGTCTCCCTTGGTCATCAGGAGGACGCCGGCATCTCCAAACCAGGTGATGTCCCAGGCGGCGAACGTCTGCCGATCTTCCCCACTCAACCGCGCCGAAAAATCGGTGCTGCCGCTTCCCCGCAGTCTGGAAGCCGAGCCGGTTGGCAACTTCACCGCAGTGCGCAGGGCCAGCGCTCGTGATCCCCGGCGCAAGGGAACGGCAAGGGAAAGGAGCAAGTCGCCGAGGCCGGAGTTCGCATCGTTGATATTCAACTTCGTCACGCCATTTTCAGTATACCGGTAGAGCAGCCGGCCGTGGGGAACTTGGTCCCGGCCGTCCTGGGAAAAACCGATCAGGTCGTGCCAGCCTTCGATCAAACCGTCGAAGATGCCGCCGCTGTGATCGATGTAAGGCAGATCGAGCCCGATTTCCAGGTTTTTACCCAGGCCGTAGCGCAACGCCAAGGTCGTCCGCCAGGTCTCCCCGTCGATGGTGACGCTTTCTGAAGAGGTGCTGCTTGAAGCAAAATTATTGGCGATGTCCAGGACCAGACGGGCATCCAGGGAATGCGTCGGAACCAGGATCGCGCCTTCGGGAGCCGGCAGGCCGTAGATCTGAACGAAAGGATTCTGGTTGCGGCTGTAAAAGGGCTGGACCGGCTCTTCCGCAGCAGCCGGCAAAGCGATAAGAATCGCCAGCAGGAAAATGGCCGGAGGCAGGCAGCTGGGTGGATTCAAAAGTCCGAAGAGTCTTCGGTAAAAAAGTACACTGATCATAAGCGATTACATACTTCGTGTCAGCCCACTGCAAGTAACGACTTTTCAAGGAATTGCCGATATCCTTCGGCTAACCGCAACCTGCCCCGGGCTTATTCTTCCAGGAGATGCTTCGCTCCTTCACGGGCGGCTGTGGTGGTATCCAGCCCGGGCTTGTTTTCCGCAACGATGAGATGGCAGATATCGCAGTTTGCGAAAAGACGCTTGCCGCTGGCCTGCTCATAGAGCCGGCCATGGCAGCGGAAACAGCCGCTGCCGTCGGCATGGCCCAGGAAATTCTGATAAGTCTCCCACCCGATCCTCATCCGGGGAAAAACATTTTCTCTGTACGCCTGCTGCGCACCCCGCACGGCCTGATCAAGAAGATCCCCATGGGAGGCAGCAAATTCCGGCTCGTTCTTCTCGTACCAGGATTTGATCGATTGGGAGATCCCCCGCATGGCCGCCTCGGCAGTGCCATATTTTTGAGTGATCGCCGCCAGAGCCTGCCGTTTGATAAAGGGAACAGACCGGGGGATGGCTCCGGTGAGCAATTTCCTATCAAGCGCTTCATCGGGGGACAGGAAAATATGGGCCGGCCGGTTGTGGCAGTCGATGCAGTCCATGGTTCTGACTTTCCCGGACTTCGTGCCCTCCGCAGCCATAGAGGATTGGGCTTTTTTCTCGGCAGCAGCCTTTTGGGTAAAGATCTTGCGCTTCCCGTCCGGTTGGGTCAGAACCACCTCCACGATCTTTGCACGCTTCTTGTCCGTGTATCTGTAGCGAAGCTTGAAGTCCTCCGATACATGCCAGTGGATGCCGCGCGCCTTATGGCCCTCA
>JARRJE010000439.1:4261-6244 GCA_037379765.1 Deltaproteobacteria bacterium | reverse complement strand
TCAAGCGGCAGGCGGCTCTGGGCGCGGAGGTGATCGCCGAAGAAGAAGTCGACCCCGAGATCAATCTCCACCTCTCCGCTTACATTCCCGAGCGCTACATCAAGGATCCCGACCAGCGCTACATCGCCTACCGCAAAATCTCCGCCATCAGCACCTCTGCGGATCTCGACGACACCCGGGAGGAGCTGCTTGACCGCTACGGGGCGTTGCCGCCGGAAACCTTGAACCTCCTGGAGATCATGCTCCTGAAGATCGAGCTGCGCACTCTGAAAATCGCCAAACTCGAGCAGGGGCCCTCCACGCTGGTGTTCACCTTCCTCGACCGAACACCGGTGGCCCCCGAAAAAATTCTCATTCTCATGAAGCAGTCACGGGACCGGATTCGGCTCACCCCGGAAGGCAAGCTCGTGGTGCAAACGGACCTGCCTACGCCAGCCGCCGTTTTCGAGGTAGCCAAAAATATCTTGCGTGCAGTCATGTAGGATGCTACTAAATTTAGAATTCCAATTTGCAGCCCGCTGCCCTGCGGGTTCGCAACCCCCAGCCAGGAGTAGTTATGCCTAACAGGTTGCAACGGTTCCTGATCCTGGCGGCTGCGGTAGTTTTTCTGCTGCCGGCCGCCGGACGGGCGGAGATCGTCAACCGGGTGGTCGCGGTCGTCAATAACGACGTCATCACTCTGTATGATTTGAATGAGCAAGGTGCGGACCTCTTCCGGCGCATTCGGCAGAAGGTGCCGGAAGATCAGCAGGAGGAGGCTTTGCGCCGAGCCCGACAGGAGCTGCTTTCCGCTCTCATCGACAAACGGCTCATCGAGCAGCGGGCCAAGAAAGAAAAAATCACGGTCAGCGACGAGGAGCTCGACGCGGCGATCAAGCGAATCCTGGCCAGGAATCATATGGACCGTAAGCAATTTCTGCACGACCTGAAATTAAACGGCGCCTCGGAAGCGGCCTACCGGGAGCAGCTGCGGACCCAGATCCTTCAATCCAAGCTCATCGGTTTCGAGGTGCAATCCCGGATTGTAGTCACTGACAAAAAGATCAAGGAATATTACGACCACCATTTTACCGCCCAGCAGGGCGACGGCTACCATATCCTGCAGATGGGATTCACCTGGGATGAAGATGGCGGTTCACCTACCCGGCAGGAAGCCAAAAAAAGGGCGGAGGAGCTCAGAAAACAGGCCGGAACCGGAGGCAGCTTCGAGGAGCTGGCCAAGGCCTATTCCGATCTGCCTTCGGCAGCGGATGGCGGCGACATCGGCGTCTTTAAGAAAGAAGAGATGGCCCCTTACATGCGGAAGGTGATCGTTGACATGCAGCCGGGTGGAGTCAGCCCGGTGGTGGAGACCGAGTCGGGTTTCCAATTCTTTAAGCTGCTTTCGGTCAAGGAAGGTGATGTCATCCGGCAGGCTTCGTTCGATAGCATGAAAGCCGAGTTTAGAGACAAGGTCTATCAGGAGGAATCCAAGAAGCAGTTCGAAAAATGGTTGAAAGAGCTGCGGGACGAAGCCTATATCAAAAAACAGCTATAATCCCCGCCCAAGAGGGTCCTATGAAGGATATCTCTCCGGAAACGCCCGCAGTCGCCCCGGATGAGGATGCCGCCGAATCGGCAGGCCAGTTTCTGAAACAGGAGCGGCAGCGGCAGAACAAAACCTTGAAAGAGGTGGCCAGGGCCACCTGCATCCACATCAACACCATCGAGGCGCTCGAGGAAAATCGGCGCAATAAGCTTCCGGCCGAAGTTTTTGTACGGGGCTTTATCTCGATCTACGCCCAATACCTTGGATTACCTCCCCAGGAGGTCCTGGACCGCTATGGCCGTCAAAAGCTGGACCGTTATGGCCGTCAAAAGGCCGATGAATGGGTCAGACCGGGGAGCGATCACGGGAAGGGCAGAGTGCACCAGCCGAAGGAAGATCCCAAGCCGTCAGGTCACCGTCTACTGGCCGTTTTCGCTCTAGCCGTTCTCGCTCTG
>JARRJE010000439.1:0-4205 GCA_037379765.1 Deltaproteobacteria bacterium | reverse complement strand
AAGCCCGACGGCAGAGGCGAAAGTCGAAAGTCGGTCGGCCGAATTCCCGCCGGAACCGACACCCGAAAAAATGGCTCAGCCGGAGGAAGAAGAAACACCACCTTTGGTGGAAAAGGAAGCCTCAGTCGCAAATCCTCCTCCCACGGAGGCCGCGGACCAGGAGACCGCTCCCCAAGTCCCCGAGGCGTCCCAAGCCCCTGAGGCCTCCCTTCCACGCTCCGCCGAGAGAAAGGCTTCCTTCCCGGCGGCCATCCCGCCGGCCTCCACTCCTGCGGCGGCGGACAACGGCACGCCTGCCGCTGCCCCGGCCCATGACTCCGCCTATGTTCTGGAAGCGAAGTTCACTGAAACCACCTGGCTCAAAATCAGCCTCGACGGCCGGAAGCCGACTGAGTATCTCTTTCAGCCCGGGGGACATCACACTTGGAAAGCTGATACCATCGACCTCTTCCTGGGGAACGCCGGTGGGGTGGACCTGGTCTTGAACGGCAAGCCCCAGCCCAGCCCAGGTCCATCGGGCAAAACCGCCCGACTCAAGTTTGCTGCTGGAGGCACTTGATGGGTAAGCGGTTCCCGGTGACCGCTTACAAATTCATGCAAAATCACCAATCCCAACGATCCCTTCTCTGTGAGGTACCCTGATGTCTGCCAGCGGTCAAACCCCGGCCGTGGTCATCAACGTGACCGATCACGGTGAATCGGATAAGATCGTTACCTGCTACTGCCCCGGCCTGGGTAAGCTCAAGGGGATTGCCAAGGGGGCGAAACGCAGCCGAAGGCGATTTGTCAATAAGCTGGAGATTTTTTCCCTGCTGGAACTCCAGTTTGCCACCGGTAGGCAGACTTCCCTGGTGCGCATCGACCAGGCCGAAATGTTCCACCCCTTTCCTTCCCTGCGCCGCAACTACGAGGCCTATACTGCCGCAACCCTGATCTGCGAGCTCCTCCTCAACTGGACCCGGGAAAACGATGGCGACGAGGAATTATTCGCTTTAGTGGTATGGGCGCTTACCCAGCTCGATCAGGGGCGGCCGGTAGCCGACACCCTGATCCTTTTCCAGATCCGCATGCTCGACCTGTTAGGCTACCGACCCCGCCTCCTCGGCTGCCTGGAATGCGGCGCCTTGGACACGACCAGCAGCCCTTACCGCTTCAGCCCGAGCAAAAGCGGCCTGCTCTGCGCCCGTTGCGGCGGCAGGTTGCCCGAGGCCGGACCGGCCTCTACAGACCTCGCCCTCAGCACGATCATGCTGCTCCTGAAAGCCCAGGACCTGCCCCGCCAGAAGCTGGGACGGCTGCGCTTCTCTCCGGCCGCTTGCCGCGAATCGCTCATCATGCTTCGACGTTACGGCACTTATCTGCTGCAGCGGGAAATCCACTCCTGGAGGGTCTTGCCGCTGGTAAAGTTTTGAGTGCTGAACGCGGAGTGCTGAGGGGAGAGCCATTTCCCAATACCCAACACTCAGAACTTAAAACCTGGGACCAAGAACTCAGTCCTGGATTTTCTTCATCAGCCAGGCCATGTTGCGGCCGAGATCCCGCATGGTGCGGACGCCCTCCTCATCGTTGGCGACCTCGCCGGGTGCCCGGCCAATGCCGATATTCCAGTAAGAGGAGCCGACCACGATCATCTGACCGATAAGGAAGAAAGAATTGAGGGAGCTGAAAACGTGGCTGGCTCCGGCCCGGCGGACCGCCACGACGCCGGCACCCACCTTGCGCTTGAGCAAATCGCCATTGGCGCGGGTGACCATGCCGCAGCGTTCGATGAGGGCCTTCATGCCAGCGGAGACGTCGGCAAAATAAGTGGGGGAGCCAAGAAGGATGCCGTCGGCCGCCACCATCTTAGCGATGTAGTCGTTCATGGCATCATCCTCCACTGCACAGCGGCCGTTTTTCCGTTCGGAGCACTTGAAGCAGGCGGTGCAGCCCCTGAGCAGGTGGGCGGTGTTTCCGTTTTTTCTGGCGCTGCCGTTGAAAGCGACGATTTTCATGGTTGATTCTCCTGGAAATGATGCATCCGCAACGACGCAGAATGCATCGGTTGATCAATGCTCGATTTGCAAGAAATAGATCGGAGATCAATACTTAAAACCGAGATCAAAACAGAAACCTGCCGCAAGAAGTCCTTTTCCAGACTCTTGCGATGCGCTTACTTTGTCCAATCCATGAGAACAATTCAAGAATATTTTCAACTTCTGAAGCGACTGGATGCGGAGATCGCCAGATTGGCGAGAATACACGGCTCCCGACTCCAATGCCGTGAAGGCTGCAGCTCCTGCTGCACGGAACTGACACTTCTTCCGATCGAGGCGGAGTCTATCCGCCGCGCCTCCTCCGAATTATCCGCTGACTACCAGGGGATCATTCGCAGGCAAGCTGAGATAGGCAAGGGCTGTCCTTTCCTCTCCCGGCAGCTCTGTCTCATTTACCCTGCCCGGCCCGTAATCTGTCGAACCCACGGCCTGCCGGTCGCCTACGCGGACCATGACCGAGAGGTGATAGAAGTCTCCGCCTGCCCCCTCAATTTTCCGCCCGAGCATGAATTCGACCAGGAGGGACTGTTGTTCCTGGATCCCTTCAACGAAGAACTGATGCTGCTCAACAGTCGTCTTGCAAAGAGAACGCTCCCGAAAGACACGGAACGGATTGCCATGTGGGAAATCTTGTAACGGACCCTGACAGCGATCTCGGCTCTGAGCGCGAATTTAATCCAGGTATATATTCTCCAAACGTCCCAGGTGGCTCTCAAGTGAAGGTTGTACTCTTCCTCGTCCGGCTCTCGGTTACTCTTCCATTGCCAGTCTATCCCTGTAATCACCTCGGCTAAGTGCTGGACACCAACTCCTCCGGAAGCTGGAAACCTCACTTGAATATATGCGACAATAAAGAGACGGGATATCCCCATCCCGCGGCCTTGACTTCGTCAAACAGACTGCTCGAGGAGAGAGATCATGCCTCTTCATCTCGCGCCGTTAGACGTCATTGATGACCTGGAGAACATGGCCTCGGTTTTGATCGTCTCATGTCCAGTCTGCCCACCGGTCAGTCTTGCGATCCAGAAAGGCTCGCCGTTCCTCGAGGTCCTCAAGAGAGGATTCAAGACGAGCGCCTTCGAAGACCATATCAAGGAGATTCGGAAGCTGCTTGAACAACGGGGTATTCGGACTGGGGTCTTCTCGATTTATGCACCAGTTCCGACAATGTGCCTTTGGACACGAGGACAACGCAGGCGTTTGTTCAAGCGTGCAATGGGCTTTGAGGCGGTTCTGGTCTTAGGATGCTATTCTGCAACATACTCGGTTAAGCAGGCACTGAAAGGTACCGCCTGCCAAATCTTACAAGGAATGCGTCTGACGGGCATCACAAATGCAACTGTAAGCTTCCAGCTCCCCATGACCGTGAAGCTCGAAGAAACAACCCGGTTAGGTCATAGTGAAGAAACAGGTCGCCATTCAAGGGACTGATTTTGTTCCGATGAGTAAAGGAGACTTCAATGTCTATTATGAGACGTTGTACCCTTACCTGTTTTCATCTGGCCTCGCTTAGTCTTGCATGTGCCTCATCCGTGCTCGCTGCAGACCAAGTGCCAACACAGCCATATTCATGGCCGCGGTGGCATCCAACACCTTGGCCAGTTTTCTGGTGGGTTTTTCCATTCATATTTTTCGTTTTGATGGTTGTGATAATTATTTTCATGATGAGAAGAGGAGGCATGGGTTGCATGTGGTGTAACCGTTGGATGGACAGACCAGAATTTCGGGTCAAAATGAAGCAGTCCGGGAGTGAGCCTGAGTCCGCTCTGGAAATCCTGAACAAAAGATATGCGAAGGGGGAAATTGATAAGCAAGAGTATGAGGAGAAAAAAACTGCAATTACCCGTTCGGAATAATATTTTTATTGATGCCTAACCTTGAGTACGACCTGTAATGCGCTATACGCATTTCTCGGCGCCTTGATGGTGGAGGACACTGAACCACCCGTAGCCCCCTAAACCTCGCATTCTGGTAGGACCGGACACATATTTTTACGACTTAATTAAATTGGCTCCTCGCGGAAATTGGTGCATGAGGTAGCTGCTAAATATTGAAAAGCATGAGTCTCATCAGGTACTTAGAAGGTGCGAAACTCACTAAGTATCTGGGAGGAGACTCATGCTTGTCGAAAGTTTGATCAAAGAGACGCTGGAATTGCAAGGTTTTCGT
>JARRJE010000438.1:0-2272 GCA_037379765.1 Deltaproteobacteria bacterium | reverse complement strand
AACAGATCAAGAAGTATATGGGCGAAAACGAAGAAGCCAGGGGGGCGATGCTCGGGATCGCCTCGATCATCGATGGTGAAATCGCTCGAATCAACGGCATCATCGAGGAATTCGTCAAATACGCCCGCTTTGCCCCCTCTGATCTGAAACCGAACGATCTGCACGCGCTTCTCCGGGAGCTGGTGGGCATGATCAGCCAGAATGCCCAGCAGGCCGGGGTCTCTATCGAACTGTCCCTAGCCGATAAGCTCGACCCCGTCCCGCTGGACAAGAAAAAGATGACCCAGGCGCTGCTGAATCTCTGCGTGAACGCCATCCAGGCCATGCCCGATGGCGGGACTCTGACCATCCAGACGGACAGGGCCGAGGACCAGGTGACCCTCACCATTGCAGACACCGGACAGGGCATTGCGGCTGAGGACCTCGACCGGGTTTTCGACCCGTTTTTCACCAGAAAGGAGGGAGGGCTCGGTTTCGGGCTTCCCATTGTGCGGCGGATCATCGAAGACCACAAAGGCAGGATCACTTGCCGGAGCAAGACTGGGGAGGGCACGACATTCGAAATCACCCTCCCTGCGTAAACGCACACAGGCACCGCATCTCCGTTGCCGAAGACCTGTTCGCGGAGCGCTAGTCCAGCTCACAGGCCTTCGACAAAGGATCTGCGGCACCTGTGCGCGTTTACGCGAATAACTGGAAGGATTGGGGTTCCCGAGCAATTTTTCATTCTGCATTCTGCATTGAACTTTTAGAAGGGCTTTCCATGAAGAAGCAGGCAGTGATGATCGTTGACGATGACCAGATGACGAGACAGACCCTGGCGATGGCCCTTGCGGACGAGTATGCTACTTTCACGGCTTGCAACGGCAGGGAGGCTCTGGAAATGATGGCCGAAGAGGAAGTGGATATCGTCCTCACCGATCTGGATATGCCGGAAATGAACGGCATTGAGCTGCTCGAGCGGATCAACTCTTCTGATTCTCCGCAGCCGGTGATCATCATCACCGGCCAGGGCACCATCGAGACGGCAGTCCAGGCCATGAAACTCGGCGCCGATGATTACGTGACCAAGCCGATCAATCTCGACCGGCTGGGGCTGCTCATCGAAAAGACCCTCGAGCACAAGAGGCTCCGGGAGGAAAACCTTTTTCTGAAAAAGCAAATCAAGGAAAGCCTTCCCGAGTTTAATCTGATCGGCGACTCGGCCGAAATGAAAAAGATTGGCGAGCTGGCCCTGCAGGTGGCCTCCACCAAGGCGACGGTCCTGATCGAGGGTGAAAGCGGCACCGGCAAGGAGCTGGTGACCAACTTCATCCATTACAACAGCCCGGTCGTCAACGGCCCCCTGGTCAAAGTCAATTGCGCGGCCCTTGCCGAAGGGGTCCTGGAATCCGAGCTGTTCGGTCACGAAAAAGGCGCGTTCACCGGCGCGGTCGCCGCCAAAAAGGGAAGGTTCGAGCTGGCCGACGGCGGCACCCTTTTCCTCGACGAGGTAGGGGAAATGCCCCTGGCCACCCAGGTCAAGCTCCTTCGCTTTTTGCAGGAAAAAGAGTTCGAGCGGGTGGGCGGCACCAAAACCATCAAGGTCGAGGTGCGGATCATTGCCGCCACCAACAAGAACCTGGAAGATCTGGTCAGGGAAGGGAAGTTTCGGGAAGACCTCTATTACCGGCTGCGGGTGGTGAAAATCGTCATGCCACCTCTGCGGAAAAGGAAGGAAGATATCCCGGTCCTGATCCGGGGCTTTGTGGAGAAGTTTTCAAAAGTCCACGGCCGGCCCATCAGCGGCGTGACTGATGAGGTCATGCAGCTGGCGCAGACTTACGATTGGCCCGGAAATGTTCGGGAGCTCGCCAACTGCATCGAGAGCTCCGTGGTCATGGCCCGACATGGGGTGATCGACATGGACTGCATCCCCGAATATCTGTCCGCCGGAACCGGCGAGTCGGGTGCCGACGGGGACGGTGGGTTGCTGCAAGAGATGGAAAGGAAGATGATTGCCGAGGTGCTGCAGGAGACCGGAGGGGACAAGACCAAGGCGGCCAGGAAGCTGGGCATCGGCCTCCGGACTCTGTACCGCAAAATAGAGAGATGGGATATCGGCAGTTAGGGCCGGCATCCCATCTCATTTGTCTTTTCTTCCGGTTTTTTCATTACATGCCGACAGCGTGGAGCCAGCCCCTGATGACAGGGAGCAGGCCGCCGCTGTCGATCATGGCGCTGACCAGACAGGCCAGGGCCCACAGGCCGACCAGGGCGGAGACGCCGCCCA
>JARRJE010000437.1:0-2273 GCA_037379765.1 Deltaproteobacteria bacterium | reverse complement strand
GGCGCCGGCGCCGGCGCAGGGACCATCCTGTTTGTCTGGATGATCAGTTTTTGCCAGAGTCTGTTTTTCGGCGGCGGCAAAGAAGTTCTGGGCTCCATGCGGAATGCTTACGTCATTGTGCTGCCTGCCTTGGGCGGCCTGCTGGTGGGGCCTCTCGTCTATTTCGTCGCCCCCGAGGCCAAGGGCCACGGCGTACCCGAAGTACTCTCCGCCATCGCCATCAAGGGCGGCCGCATCCGGCCGGTAGTGGTGGTCGCCAAGGCCCTCGGTTCCGCTGTTACCATCGGTTCAGGCGGCTCAGTGGGCCGGGAGGGACCCATTGTCCAGATCGGCTCCTCCCTTGGCTCCACCATCGGCCAGTGGCTCCGATTTCCCTCGCGGCGGATCGTCAATCTGGTGGCGTGTGGAGCTGCAGGCGGCATCGCCGCCACCTTCAATACCCCTATCGCCGGGGCCATGTTCGCCCTGGAGGTAATCCTCGCCGATTTCACCATCCAGAACTTCAGCACCATCGTCATCTCCGCGGTGAGTGCCGTCGTGGTCAGCCGCATCGCCCTGGGCGACCATCCCGCCTTCATCGTGCCGGCCTATACTCTTCGGGACCCTCGGGAGTTCCTCTTCTACCTCGGCTTGGGGGTGGCATCCGGCCTGGGGGCCATCCTGTTCATGAAGCTTCTTTACTTCATCGAGGACCTGTTCGAGGGATGGTCCTTTCCTCCCTATCTGAAGCCGGCGGCCGGAGGGCTGCTCATGGGCCTGCTGGGGTACTTCCTGCCCCAGGTCTTCGGCACCGGTTTCGACACCATTACCAGCACCTTGAATGGCGAGCTTGCCTTCGGGCTACTTCTGATCCTCATCTTCGCCAAGGTGCTCGCTACCTCGCTCACTCTTGGCTCCGGCGCCTCGGGCGGCATCCTGGCGCCCAGCCTGTTCACCGGTGCGGTCCTGGGCGGGGCTTATGGTCAGATGATGCATCATTTCTTCCCCCATATTGCTGCGGCGAGCGGCGCCTACGCCATGGTGGGCATGGCCGGTGTCTTTGCCGGAGTGGCCCGGGCTCCGATCACCGCGATCCTCATTCTCTTTGAAATGACCCAGGATTATCGGATCATCCTGCCGCTGATGTTTGCCACCGTCCTCAGCACCATTCTCGCCCAGGTGATCGAAAAGGAAAGCATTTACACCATGAAGCTCCACCGGCGGGGTCTCGACGTGCAGACACGCCGAGATGAGAACCTCATGCGGACCATCCTGGTGAAAGACGCCATGACCCCCCCTGCAGAGCTGACCACTGTCCCTCGCACCATGCCGCTCAACGACCTGGCCCAGCTCTTCCAGGAATCCTCCAGTCATGGCTTCGCGGTGGTCAACGGCAAGGGGAAGCTGTTCGGTGTGGTCACTCTCACCGACCTGGAGCGGGCGATGGAGCAAAAACAAATGAACCAGACCGTGGAGGCGATTTGCACCACCAACGTTCTTACCGTCTTTCCAGATGAAACCCTTGACGATGCCTTCCGCCATGTCGGTGTCCTGGACGTGGGGCGCATTCCGGTGGTGGACCGCCTGGACCCCAGGCGGCTGCGCGGCATGCTGCGCCGCGGTGATATTGTTCGTTCCTATTCGCAGGCACTCCTTAAAACCCAGCAGCAGGTGCAGCTCGCCAGCCGCCTGCGCCTGGAGCACGCCACCGGTGCCCAGCTGATCGAGATCGACCTCAGTCTCGGCGATAAGGCGGTGGGCCACTACCTGCGGGAGATCCCTCTGTCCCACACCTGCGTGGTGGCCTCCATCCAGCGGGGGCGGAGGACCATCGTGCCCCGCGGCGATACCATGGTGCTTGCCGGCGATCGGCTGCTCATCCTCTCCCACGGATGCAGCCGGAGAGATTTGCAGCAGGTCCTGAAAGGATGATCTTATGACTGCTCTTGCCCCCATCATCGCTTCTTTCAGCAAGGCCGGCTCAATTCTGTTGCTGGCGCTTTTGGCTTGTTCGCTTCTTCTCGGGCTGAGCGGCCTTCTCAACCTGATACGGCCCGAACCTTTCCGGCCGCGGGGGTCCTCCCGGCTGCTCCTTGCCGTCAACATCCTGTTTCTGCTGGGCTTCGGCTGGATCGCATGGTTCCATTACGAGATCCATCAGCATATCGCCTTGGAGCTGCCCAAGTCCCTGGCCCAGTGGCTGAATGCCCGCCTGGCGGCTTCGAACCAGGGCGCTGCCTACGGCGTGCCCCTTTATGAAATTTTCTTCATACCCTGTCCGTCACGGTTTTCGA
>JARRJE010000436.1:0-2278 GCA_037379765.1 Deltaproteobacteria bacterium | reverse complement strand
GCGCCCCGAATTCCTGCCAGAAGAGCCATTCCGCAACAGCGCCAAAACCCTGGGCGTAAATGGCACAGAAGAACAGGAGATAGACAAGGGGCCGGTGCCATCTGCTGGTGAAGATCCTCGAAGGAAGCAGAATCAGGTAGAGAGCGAGGGGGATCGTCCAGTAAAGGCCGCTGACCAAATCGTAGAAAAGACCGGTACCGAAAATAGCCAGAATGGTAAGAGGCGAATGGCTGATATGCGGCCAACTCTGAACCATCAAGGCCAGCCGGATCACTATGGCATAGAGACAATAAAGCAGCAGAAACAGATGCAGGAGTCGGAACCGGCCGGCCACCTCGGGCCAGCTGAGGGCCGGCAAAATGCATTGAGATCTGGAACGAATGACTTGAATGGCTTTCGGCATGATCACGCAATCCCTTCGGAAAAGTGGTAAGAGGTTTCCTTGTAACGGAATTGGGCGGAGACAAGGGGGAAGAGCGTCGATCAGGATACCAGTTTATTTATTACCAAACGGTTACTCGAACATTACAGATGTGAAATGTTCGAGACAGTGGCCTCGGGTGTCTCCCGCGAGAGGTGCGGATGGGCGCTCGTTTGGGGAGTAAGGGAAAACAGGCCTCTATGCAGGCATCCGTCTTGATAACCTGCCTAAGATGTGGACTGCCCCGATAAGGCGAAGGAATGAGCGGAGCAGACCGAGGAAGCGATCGGCTTCTAATAAGCCGGTTTACAGCTGTTTCTGGCCGGCTGGATCGAGATCGTGGACTGGATCGTCCGAAGCGGCCACAAGGTGATGCTCGACCTCAAGTTCTTCGACATTTCAGAGAAGGCGAATCTGGCCGCCCACCGCTCAATGATTGCGGAGTGTGCCACCGTTCACGGCAAACCTTCCAATCCGCGGGTTGGGGCTCGCGGAGACGTGAAACTGCTGACGGTCACCTTCTCACCATATCGGTTTTATAGGAAGAATACGGGGGGACGGTAGGATTTTAGGTTGACAGGCTATTCGGCAGCTTATTATTAGGAGATTATCTGGCTGGATTCTGATAGAAATTGAGATGGGCTGCCATCCGCCGCTTTTGGGCGCACGAAAAAGCGATTTCTTATCACCTTTCCATAAGGGGGGAGCAATGAAGCGACTGTTTATCGCGGTTCTATTTTTACTTTCCTTTACGGCATTGTCCTTTGCGGAGGATTCGGCAACTCAGGCTCCGGCCGAACAGCCGAAGGTTCAGGAAGCAGCAGCCCCATTCACGATTGCCACTCTGGTCGAGTGCACTGGAATCGAAAACCGGGAGCCGGCCGGGGTAGCCGAGACATTTCCGTCCACGGAAAAGGTTTATACTTATCTCGAAGCGACGGATATCTCCGCAGATACCGCGATCTCTTTCGTCTGGTACCTGGACGGACAGAAAATGGATACGATCACGTTACAGCTCAGGAAAGGCCCCCGGTGGAGAACATACGCCAGCAAGCAGATAGCTGGACGAAAGGGGAATTGGAAAGTAGATGTTTTAGATGAGGCTGGAAACCTCCTGAAATCCACGTCTTTCAAGACAGAATAAAAAATCTCACCTCACCAATTCAAGAACAATCCCAGGCCCTGGAGCACCGCCAGAGTGACCAGGCCGGCCAGCACATCGTCCAGAACGATGCCCACCCCGCCTTGCACCTGGTGGTCGATCCAGCGAATGGGGAAGGGTTTCCAAATATCGAACAGGCGAAAGAGAAAAAAGGCAAGCAGCCACACCAAAGAGTTGTGCGGGGCGCCGATCAGCGCCACCAGCATGCCCATGATCTCGTCGATGACGATGAAGCCGGGGTCCTTGGTGTCGAAGATTTTTTCCGCCGAGCCCGCAACCAGAATGGAGAGCGCCAGCAAGGCAAGGAGGACGCCTGCGTAAGAGGATGGCGCCAGTTGGATGAGCAGCAAGTTCAGGGGGAGGGCCACCAAGGAGCCCCAGGTGCCTGGTGCCTTGGGAAGGTAACCGGTATAGAAGCCGGTGGCCAGGGCGAGAATGACGGTGCTCATGGGCGCTCTTTTTCCTCCTCTGCGGCGGCCGTTGGCCGGAAATCGGCCTGGGTCTTGCCCTCAGCCTCTGCATAAATGGCCGCCAGCGGCACTCCGTTCTCCATGGCCAGCCGCCGGCAATCTTCGAACTCGGGCCGCAAGCGGGGGCCGGCCGGAGTCTCCACCCTCTTCACCTGGAGGGGGCCCCAGGAAGTGGCCACGGTTCCCGCTTCCCGGGGCAGGGTCCAGCGCTGTTCCCTTCGAAAG
>JARRJE010000435.1:0-2659 GCA_037379765.1 Deltaproteobacteria bacterium | reverse complement strand
GCGGGTTGCCGGCTGGCCGACAATATTTGAAGTCACTTCATTTATACGGCAACGGAGTATCCAGGTTCATCACCTCATCAGAGCATACGGCCTGACCAATTTATGAAGTATCCAGTCCAAGGTGGACTTCAACATAGCTCCATGATGCCTTGATCACGGGTTAAACCGCTTCACCGTGGAGTATACTGCCCCGGCGTTCGGCGCTTGACACGCCCATGCCAGGGTTTATAGCATTGAAATTGGATAGAGTCGACGCTCACGGTCTCAGGGGAACTGCCTGGCCCCTGCTTTCTCGAGGCCGAATTGATCCGTATCTGAACCCAAGAAAACACAGCGGGGACAGTCAGTCCCATTCCTGTATCCGTGAGCGTTCGTACGGTATTGAACCTGGTGTGTTATTAAAGAGTGCCCTACACCTTGCCACCACCAGGCAACACCAAAATGGGCCCACTCAGGAGAACGACAAGTGTTTGCAGTGGACTGTCGGCAGGCAGCAGTGCGGACAAAGCAACCGAACACCCGAAGAGCGATTGTCTTGACAGAGTGAAGCTCTGCCTTGACCTTCTCTTAAATTATTGATGCATAATTTCAGTAAGATGAGTTGATCAATTTATTCGTGCCGTCACGGATTAAGATCATTGCAAGGGCCGAGGTGTCCGGCACCGCTCGCCATTGTCGCGGGCGATAGAGAAGAGTGCGCATCCGATGAGCCTTGCCCAAAAATCAAAATGGCTCTTCTTCCCGTTTTTTCTAGGGGCCATTATTTTTTTGAGTTTCGTGATTGGATCGATGGTTACTATTGCCGGAGTTTCGCCTTCGGGCTATTTCAGAAATGCCTACAGGGCAGGGACGGCCCTATACGAAAAATACACACGGTATAGTGATCCTCTGGCGACCGATTTGTGGGCCCCGGCAAGGACCGCCCAAACCGGCGTTACCGTATACGACCCGCAGAAAACGACCGCAGGCCTGACCCTGTTCAGCTCCGGCCATGCCCCCGTAGTCGACCTGATCGACATGCAAGGCCGGATCGTTCATGAATGGATGCGGCCGTTCAGCACGGTATGGGACGAGACGGCTGCCGTGCGTCACCCGGTGCCCGATTCCCAGACCAGTTTCCAGAAAACTCACCTGTTTCCGAATGGCGATCTGCTGGCCATCTACATCGGTGTCGGAGATACCCCTTATGGGTACGGCATGGTCAAGCTCGACCGCGACTCGAGGGTGATCTGGAAGAACCTGGATTATTTCCATCATGATTTCGCTGTCGATCAACAAGGCTTCATTTACGGCCTGACCCAGGATTTCCGAACCACATTCCCGAAAGGCGTCGACCACCTGAGCCTGCCGGTGCTCGATGATTTCCTGGTTATCCTGTCTCCGGAAGGCCGTACCCTCAAAAAAATTTCCTTGCTGGATGTGGTCAACAAATCCCCTTACCGGCAATTGCTGTGGTTGGTGCCTTATTGCAGTCTGGGCGATCCCCTGCATTCCAACGGCGTGGATGTGATCGATGAAAAAACCGCTGCGCGCCTCAAGGAAAAGATACCCGCGGCCGCACCCGGTCAGCTCCTTCTTTCCTTCCGTGAGCTGGGGGGCGGCACCATCGCCCTGTTCGACATCGAGTCCAAAAAGATCGTCTGGGCCATGCGCGGGTCCTGGCACGCCCAACACGACCCGGACATTCTGCCTGACGGCAACATTCTGATGTTCGATAACCGGGGCAATTTCGGACCGGGCGGCGAGTCCCGCGTGATCGAGTTCGAACCGGACAACGGCCGAATCGTCTGGCAGTTCGCCGGTACTCCCGATCGTCTGTTCAACAGCCGGATTCGATCGGATGAGGAGCGTCTGCCCGACGGCAACACGCTCATTACGGAGTCGGACGGCGGGCGCCTGCTGGAGGTGACCGCAAGCGGCC
The DNA here is from genome assembly GCA_037379765.1 of Deltaproteobacteria bacterium. GTDB lineage: Bacteria > Desulfobacterota > Desulfobulbia > Desulfobulbales > UBA5123 > JAJYKH01. The sequence goes on along the minus strand of JARRJE010000435.1, from coordinate 738 downwards.
AGGTTGTCTGGGAATACATCAATCCGGTCCGCGGCGGCAAAAACGGAAGCCGGATCGCAACACTCAGCTGGGCAGAACGGATCGATCCAAGCACCCTGGATGCCGATTTCCGCGCGAGCCTCGACCAATCGCAAACTCTCGCAGTGAGGGAATTCCCATGACCTTTAAAAACGTCCTGATTACGGTCTTTTTCTCTCTTGCCTTTGTTCTTGGAGCGGTCGCCCCCGCTGCCGCCTACGTCGGACCGGGCGCCGGGCTAAGCCTGCTCGGCGCCTTGTGGGGCCTGCTGCTCTCCATCGGCGCGGCCCTGGGGTTCATCATCCTGTGGCCGCTGCGCCGCCTGCGTCAACGCAAGGCCAAGCTGGCCCAACCGCCGGTGGAGCAGCCTCCGCAGAGCCCGGAATAGTATGGGTCTGTTCGACCTCCCCTCGCCGCTGTTTACCTGGCTGGACCAATTGGCGGGCGCGGCCCTGCCGCCCTGGCTGCGCCTTGTCGTCTGGGGTGTCCTGGCGGCTTCGAGCTCCATGCTGCTCTACCGGTGGCTTTCCGATCAGGCCGGCATCGATTGTGGCCGACGCCGGATTGAAGCCGTCCGGAAGCACCTGAACGGTTTCGATGGTGAGTTGGGCGAGGCCTGGCCGCTGATGCGCGGCCTTTTGCATGCTTCCCTGCGCCAGGTCATCCGGGTCGGCTGGCCGGCAGTGGCGGCCTCGCTGCCGCTGTGGTTCCTGCTGAGCT
>JARRJE010000434.1:0-2676 GCA_037379765.1 Deltaproteobacteria bacterium | reverse complement strand
CTGGTGCTTTACAGCCAGTTGCCCATCATCCGCAATACGTACGCCGCCATCAAGAGCGTGCCGCCGGCGGTGGTGGACGCCGGCCGGGGAATGGGGATGTCCAGGTGGCGGCTGCTCCGGGAGGTGGAGCTGCCCCTGGCCATGCCGGTCATCTTGGCGGGTCTGCGGACCGCGGCGGTGATGTGCATCGGCATTGCGGCCATTGCCGCCTATATCGGGGCCGGCGGCCTGGGCGTGTTCATCCAGCAGGGGATCGATCAGGCGTACGGCGAGATGATCCTGGCCGGGGCGATCCTGGTGTCGCTCCTGGCCATCCTGGTGGACGGCGCCATGGCCGGCCTGGAAAAGCTGCTGACCCCCCGGGGATTGAAGCTCCAGGGAAGGAAGGGACGGTCGAGCGCGACTATCTGCTCGCGCTTTTCGTCCAGCATCTCTACCTGGTGGCAACCAGCATAACGATCGCCACGGTGGTGGGCATTTCTCTTGGCATCCTGTTGACCCGCCGCCCCCGGCGCAAGTTCGCCGGGGTGATCATGTATCTGGTAGGGTTGGGGCAGACCATTCCGTCGCTGGCGGTCCTGGCCTTGGCCATGAGCTTCCTGGGAGTGGGGGCGCAGACGGCCATCTTCGCCCTGTTCGTCTATTCCATCCTGCCCATCGCCAGAAATACCCTGGCCGGAATTCGAGCGGTGCCCAAGCCCCTCATCGAAGCGGCCCGGGGCATGGGGATGCCGCCTTTGCGGATCCTTCGAGAGGTAGAGCTGCCCAACGCCATGCCGGTAATCCTCACCGGCTTCCGGATCGCCCTGGTGATCAACATCGGTACCGCTGCCCTGAGTTATTTGATCGGGGCTGGCGGCCTGGGCGACCTGATCTTCACCGGTCTCAATCTCATGCAGACCGAAAAGCTTCTGGCCGGGGCCATTCCAGTGACACTTCTGGCCTTGCTGGCAGACTGGCTGGTGGGATTGCTCGAGTTGGTCCTGGTGCCGCGGGGGTTGCGGCTGAACGCCTCGGATTGAGATTCTGCCTCAAGGCTCAAAGAAAGGAGAACGGATCATGACTCGCTTGCTGAAGCTTCTAACGATTTTTCTTGCTTTATCGCTGCTGGGGGCCGGGCCGGCCATGGCGGCGAAACCGATCATCGTGGGGGGCAAGAACTTCACCGAGCAATATATCCTGGCGGACATGGCCAAGATCCTTCTCGAAAAGCACGGCCTGTCGGTGGAGACCCGCACCGGGGTGGGCTCGGCCATTGCCCGGAGGGCGCTGCTCAACGGCCAGATCGATCTTTATTACGAGTACACCGGCACCGCTTACACCGTTTACGATCATCAAAGCGACCCGGAGATCATGCGCGATCCGCAGAAGGTGTACCGCTGGGTGAAGGAGAGGGATGTCTCAAAAGGACTCATCTGGCTCGAACCGGTGAAGTTCAACAATACCTATACCCTGATGATGCGCAAGGCACAGGCCGCCCGTCTGGGGATCCGCTCCATTTCCGATCTGGCCGCCTATGTGAGCAAACATCCCGAGGGGTTGAGATTCGCCGTCAACACCGAATTCTGGGAACGACCGGACGGGTTCAAGAAAATGATGAAGCATTACGGCTTCCGGGTACCGTTCGGCCGGATCCGCAAGATGTCGCTGGGACTCACCTATATGGCACTCAAAGGAGGGGAGGTGGATGTGGCCATGGGCTTTGCCACCGACGGCCGCATCGCCGCCTTCGGCTTCACAACCTTGCTGGACGACAAGGACTTTTTTCCGGTGTACAACCCCGCACCGGTGGTGCGCAAAGCGACCCTGGAACGCCACCCGGAAATCCCAGAGATCCTGCAACCTATTGCCGAGCGCCTCGACACCCAAGGGATGCGTTCTCTCAACGGAGCAGTGGACGTCCGCCATCAAAGTGCGGAGCAAGTGGCCCGTGAGTGGCTTCGGGAGCAGGGACTTCTGTAAGTTCAGGGCCTCTCGGAGGATGGGTTGAGGGGGGGCCGGGCTGTAAGCGCTCTGCGGCTTTCCGGGCGGGTTTTTTTGGCAGTTTTCAGAGGAGGGGATGCGGCGCGGCCGGTTCTGTGGTTGACAGGTTCTTTAGCGGCTGATTATAGATGTCTATCCACTCGAAATCGGATGGAAATTGGGGGTGATCTTGAGTGACCGCCCATTTTGGGCCGCCTGAAAAAGGATTTCATATCATCTTATCATCCTCACCCTCACCCTACCTATGATACAGTAATTAGCTATGAAAGAACTGGTACTTATAGAGATCGAAGGCAATCGGTACGGAATCTGGAAGGATGCTCTTCACTCTGCCTGTTTTGATGTACTGCGTGTTCACGGCTTTCCGGTCGGGAACTCCTTTGTGTCGGGCGTTGCTGATCACGAAGGTAAGATGTGCACGTTCTATGATCTTTCCGCCTCACTGGGGCATGGCGCGTATGATCGGAATTTGCCTGGCCGGGGTGTTCTGCTGACCGAGGGCAGACGTCCTTCCGGCCTTGTATTCAGGCGAGAAGTGGGCCGCGTCCAGGCTGCCCGTCAGAAGGTGCTGGACTTGCCGGACTTCATGGCCACTTCCGAGATCAGTACCTGCATCATGGTGGAAGGGGAACCGGCACTCATCCTTGACATTCAGGCGATGGCGGAACGTGTCTCGGAAGGGCTCTATGCTCC
>JARRJE010000433.1:0-2283 GCA_037379765.1 Deltaproteobacteria bacterium | reverse complement strand
CTTTTATCAGCTGAAACTGAGAGGGGGCTCGGAAGAGTCATTCAGCTCTGATAAATCAAGCATTCGTCGCTCGTGCGATCACCGTTCGGGGAACATCAGGCGCACCATTTCGCATCCCGTAAGGCGGAAATGAACCTGATAGTCCGGGCAAGCCTGGACGGGGAGACGAGGCGAGGCTTTTCTTGCAGTGATCAATGAACAATGGGAGGAGAAAAATGACATTTGAATGGAAGAAATTTCTTTTTTGCCTGCTGATGCTCTCCCTTTCTTTTCTGACCGCCTGTGTCCCGGCCATGAAAACGAATAGCCGTGAGCTGGAAGAAAGAGCTGCAAAACTGAATACGGTTCTCCTATTGACTCCCGACATCACGGTCAACTCATTACATGCCGGGGACGTCAAAGAGAAAATGCCGGAATGGTCCGAACAGAGCCGGGAGCTTGTTATCAAGGCCATCGAGGCAGAATTGCAGCAGAAAGGGAGAAACATAAAGCTTCTTGATCCGAAGACAAAATACCACCAGACGGTCAAAGAAGTGAAGGATCTTCATCTGGCAGTAATGCAGAGCATATACAATCATGCGATTTACGAGCCGGGCAACTTGGGAATATTTCCTCAGCGGATAGAGCATTTCGATTATACCGTGGGTTCGGTGAAAAAATTACTCCAGGCTTATCGAGCGGACGGGATGCTGATCGTGAGGGGTGAGGATAATATCTCCACCACCGGCCGCAAGGCACTGGGTGTCGTCAAGTCTTTGAATCCCTTCAGCCAGGGGCAACAGGGAGGAATGACCTTCCTGGAAGCAACACTGACCGATGTCAAAGGTGATGTCCTCTGGTTCAAAATCAAAGGAAATGCCGGTGATTACGACCTCCGCAGTCCCGAAGAAAGCAGTAAATTCGTAAAGCTGGTCTTTGAGGATTTCCCTGGAGGTGATTCATGATTCGACATACATTTTTTTATCTTCTGATGATCCCCGTGCTTGCCGGGTGCGCATCGACCAATCTGCCGCCGGTCACATCCCGTGAGTATCAGCCGCTGCCGGAGGAAAAAAGGATTTGGATGACTTCCGAGCAAGAGGAGCAGCGGCTGGCCGAAAGCGGAATGATCTTTAAGGACAAGGAGTTGACAGATTATCTGAATCAGGTTGCGGCAGAGGTCCTTCCGAAAGAGGCGAAAAAGAAAATCGTTCTCGAGGTTTTTGTTATCGATAATCCATACACCAATGCTTTTGCTTATCCTAACGGGAAAGTTTATGTCCACACCGGTATTCTTGCCCGGATGGAAAATGAAGCACAACTGGCAACCGTGTTGGGGCATGAGATGGCCCATGTGGTCCGGCGGCATATGGTCAGGGAGCGTCGGAGCATTCGCAATAAAGCGGCTGGATTAGCTTCCTTCAACGCGACCTTCGGCAGCTTGCCGCTGGTCGGCGAACTCTCATCCGCCCTGGGTGAGTTGGGCACCATGGCTTCGGTCTCGGGCTATTCGAAAGCCCTTGAGACCGAGGCGGATAATTTAGGTTTTAAATGGATGCAGGCCGCAGGCTACGATCCGCGGGAATCACCCAAATTGTTCGAGCATATGATGGCCGAAAATGAAGAAGACGGGATCAAGGAACCCTTCTTCTTCGGGAGCCATCCAAAGCTGAAGGACCGTTACGCAAATTATCAATCCTCTCTCAGTGCTGAGGGCACTATAAAAGGAGGCAAGAAGAATCAGAGCAGGTACGAAAAGGCGGTCGCTCCCGCGATTTACGAAACAGCCCGTCTCGACCTGAAGGCGGGACGCTATGGCAAAGCCGAAAAAGGGGTTCAGCGGTACCTGAAGACCTATCCCAGAAGCAGTCGGGCTCATTTCCTTCTCGGGGAGGTCTACCGCCAGCGCGACGAGAAGGGCGACTATCAAAAGGCTATTCAGAGTTTGAATCTTGCTTCGAAATACAACCGAAAGTATGCGAAATCATATCGTTCTCTGGGACTTATTTACATGAACCTGAAGAAAAGAAATGCTGCCCGAAATGCATTTCAGGCCTATCTGACCCGCGCGCCGAATGCGGAAGACGTCGGGTTCATAAAAGAATACATTCGGCAATTGAAATAGGAGGTCGTTATGCGTAAGGGCTTGATCTACATTTTATCGATTTTGGCGCTGACCGGATGTATCATGCGCCCCTGGACGCCGACTACGAAAGCCGAGTATACCTCCGCGTCTCAGAATGTCTCCCTGCGGCTGCCGGAAGGATGGATGCTCAGCGGTCGTAAAGATATTCTGCTGGTGAC
>JARRJE010000432.1:0-2298 GCA_037379765.1 Deltaproteobacteria bacterium | reverse complement strand
GTCATCAAGACTCAATGCTGATGAGTGACCTAACCGCCGACAGCAGATACCTGCCTGCCCGTTTGAATGATCTCGGTACCGAACTGCTCTCTGATCCGATCGATGGCCTCGCCCAATCCCTGTTTCTTCTGCTCCTCTTTCCGGATGGCGGCAAACAACGAGAGTTGGCCGGATGGCTCGCCCAGCAGGGTGCAGAGCAACTCCAGCCGCCGGACCCGCACCCGCCGCACCCAGGCTCGTTCCAGGGCCAGCCGGGCCAGGCCCCAGAGATCGGCATCCGCCTGCACGGGATGCTTCCCGGTGGCTTGACGGACGAGATGCCGATCATCGGCATAATCGATGCGGAGCCCGAGCCGGCGAGCTGCCAGTCGCCGCTGCCGCAAGACTGTTCCCGCTTGCTCGATCAGGCCATACAGGGCGGCCTCGATCTGCGCCAGCTCATTTGTATCCCCGCTGAACCGGTGCCAGAAACGCAGGGTTGGCGCCGCCTTTCGGGCAGGCGCCACCGGGGCGGCATCGATCCCGCGTGCCAAATCATGGAGAACGGCCGCCCGCCGGCCGAAGGGAACAGCGAGCTGCGCGCAGGAAAAGGCTGCCAGCTGGCCAATGCGGACAATGTTAAGCTCTCGCAGCCGTTCGCTTTCCCACGGCTCCACCCCCGGCAGCAACTGTATGGGTTGCGGTGCGAGAAAAGTCCTTTCCGCTCCTGGCGCCACGATGAATTCCCCGTTCGGTTTTACGACCCGGGTGGCCACTTTCGCCAACAACTTGTTAGGCGCCACCGCCCAACCTGGATCGAGACGCAGCTCGCTTCGGATCTTTTTGCGCAGGCGCCGGGCGAGATCCCGGGGCGGGCCGAACAGCCGGGAGATGCCGGTGGCATCGAGAAACAAATGGCCTTCCCCGCTTTCTTCCACCAGCGGCGAGAAAGCAGAGACCGCCTTCAGGCTGGCGGCCATGGCCCGCCGGTAATGCTCCGGCCGGGGAGGAAGTACCGCAGCCTCCCGGCAGCGCTTGACGGCCAGCCGCAGGGGCATGCCCTTGCGAACCCCCTCCCGGTAAGCCTCTTCGCTCATATCGTAGACCAGGGCCCGGGCTGCGCCTGCCGGCGCCACGATCAGCGGCCGCGACTGCAGGCAGCTGTCCAGCACCCGCTCCACCGCCACCGCGAAATCAGCCACGTTGAAATGAATAATCGCCCGTTCCGGCATCCTGCGCCTCGATTCCGGAAGATTGGTAGTCGCTACGTGATGTGCTCTGGACCGCGCTGAACTCCGATCACCTTTCCCTGGACGAGCACCTCGCCGAAGCCGTATCGCTGCGGCTGCAGGCTTTCGTTTTCCGGCCGGAGCTCGATTTGCTCACCGTTCAGGAAAAAACGCTTGACCGTGGCTTCCTCCCCGTGGAGAAGGGCCACGACGATCTCTCCGTTCCGGGCATACTGGCGGGGTTCGCAAATCACCAGCTCGCCTGGAAGGATGCCGGCATTCTTCATGGAATCACCCCGGACGCGGAGGGCGAAAAGATTCTGCCCCCGGTAGATATCGCCGTCGACCACCACGGTGCCTTCCCATTCCTGCTGAGCATAGAGCGGCAGACCCGCGGCAATATGGCCGATCACTGGCACCTCCCGCCAGCGTTGAGCCCCGACCGGCTGCTCGGTACGGTTCAACAGATGAACGATACGGCTGTAACGTCCTTCGCGCCGGAGATATCCCTTCTCCTCCAGCGCCCGCATCATTTGCGCCACCGCCGCATGGCTGACTCCGAGCACGACCGCCGCCTGCCGCAGACTGGGGGAACTGCCCTGCCGCTCGATTGCGGCTCGCAGGTAATCCAATAATTTTAGCTGCTTAGTGGTAAGATTTGGGTTCATTATGATCCGGCTTGGGTGAATTACATGAAAAGAACTATATCATCAATCGCCCAAAATGTAAAATTAATCTTTACATTTTTATTTACTTTCTAGGGAAAGGTTTCTGTCACTCATCAGGCTGTCCCCAACTTCCGTTTGACAAAGATTGGCATATCCTATAGAAAGGGAACTTATTTTTCTGAGACGAATTTTGCTGCCAGTGCTTTTTTCCTGCCTGGATCCCAGAGCATAAATTTGAAATTCCCCCTTCTGCCGCTTTTTTTCGCCAGCGCCGGAAGATTTCCCGCCGAGAAGTTTTTTCATGTCGAATAAAGACCTCGTCAAACGCATTTATCGCTTGGTAATCCCTTACCGCGGACGGTTGTTCGTGGCCATGCTCAGCATGGTCATGGTAGCGGCATTCACCTCCGCTCAGGCTTACT